>JBQTIZ010000022.1:0-12946 GCA_052387615.1 Candidatus Nitrosotenuis sp.
GATTTTAGGTTGGAATGCAAACAGTGAGAATAGAGCTCGAGGCATAGTCTTCCTTTGCCAAATGCAATGACACCGTTACTTTGTTTTTGATTATATCGATTTTAATATTATCAAATATTGAGCGATATTTTGATACTTTCTTACCATCGGATGTTGTAATATGTCCCGATGTAACAAGCAAGCCGTCATTGATTAATGAGTTTATCTTTCTATATCCTGATGTTTGTGGAACATTACAATTCTCAATGATTTGGGATATTATCATTGATTCGCCATTTAGTACCCCTAAAATCCTTTTTTTATCATCATCACCAAAGGATTCCAAGACAATTTTGGCCAAGTTTTGATCATCAATTGAGATCCAGTTCTCTCCATTTGTAATTTTAACAGTGCACATATTTTTTAGAAATCTTTGTTCTAGTCCATCAGCTCCCGCCCCAAAGAATTCGCGCAGCACTACATCTAATTTTTGAAAGTGTTCAATTGATTGAGTCAATGAAATGCCATATTTTTCAAATAACCTGTCTTCAATTTTTTTGACAGTTTTAGCGCCAAGATTCTCTCTGATTATAGAATCCAAAGACTTTGCTAAGAGCCTATCAAGTCCTGACATTGCTGTATATTTACAGTATTACTATATTACCATTTCCAAAAATCACACAAGAGTTTAATAGTAATTCAGTTCTTTCTAAATCTGGAAATGGGTGTACTCATTTTTGATGACAATCTAATAAGAGAACTTTCCCCAGATCAAAGACTTGAACGTTGTAAGGAAATAATTCAAAATGAAAACGATGAATCGAAAAGATGGGATGCGGTGTGGTTGACAGGAGAGATTGCAGAAAACAGAGTCGCTGGCGATCCAATATTTGATCAAATAGCTGATCTCATGGAATGGATTTTAGTACATGATGACAATAATGTCGTAAAACATGAGGCATGTTATCAGATTGCAGCTCGAAACATGAGAGCAAAGATTCCTGCATTAATCAATGCGGTAACAAATGATCCAAGCGCTTTGACAAAGCATGAAGCCTTAGAGTCACTTGGACTGATGAGAGCAACGGAAGCAATTGAGCTGATAAAAAATGCACTAAATGATCCGATTGAAGATGTGAGGCAAACTGCCAGATTCGTCATAAAGAGACTGAAACGTATTGAAGGATCAGGATCATACAGGCCGTCGAAAATAATTTAGTATGACTACAGCCATTGTAGTAGATGATGATTTTGATACCGTCGACATTTTCTGTGATTATCTAGAGATCAAAAACGTCCAAGTACTTGGTAAAGGACATAGTGGAAAATCGGCAGTAGACCTTTATGAAAAACTTAGGCCGGATGTGGTGTTTTTGGATTTAATGATGCCCGAGTATGACGGATTTTATGGATTAGAAAAGATTCGAAAGATAAATTCAGATGCCAAAATAATCATAGTTACAGCAGATCTGAGAGAAGAAACAGCTAAAAAATTGGATAAATTAAAGCCAAATCAAGTATTCATCAAACCATATGATATTGACAAAATAACACAAACGTTAGAAAAAATCTAACTACATAATCTACTCAATTATTGCAACAGATGGGCGTTGTTTTATTATCTCAAGCGATATTCACTTCTGTTCGGGAGTCGATATTCCCATTGCAAATAACAGTTGCTTATTTTGGATATCTTTTCATCACATTGTGCCAATTAGACTATCTACGTATTTTTGATATAAAAAACGTGCCTGGTAAAATTAGTAATTATGACATGCGATAGTTATCAGTCATTGTAAATTGACTGTATCTGATTTTTTTTCTTTTTTGAATAATACCAAATGATTGAATACGCCGAATATAAGCAAGACATAGTTCCAATGAAATAAAATCTCCATTGGATTTCCAGTATAGTACGAATCTTCATTTTGTCCAAACAGAAATGCAGTGTCTGCTACAAAAACGCATACAGTACCAAGGCAAAGTAAAGTCCACATTAGATTCACTTGTCCTTTGAAAAATAACATCACCCCAATTATTGCCGGAATTATTACCATTGTATCAAAAATAGGATAGATCATTCCTAAAATTGCTTCCAGCGAATTAGCATGTATTTCATTGCCGAATACAAAATACAGACTGGGAATCAAAACTCCAATCGAGGCGATAGTAGATACTGAAAAGATTTTTCCTGTTATTGCAGCTCGTACTGGCTGTAAATATGCAACAAAAAACATTAACAAAAATGGATAGCCAGCAATATAGAAGATGTCTGCCGATGACGGAAACGGATCTTCTTTTAGATATAATTCCTGAAATATCCAGATCATTTCTGCAATAAACCAAGATACTGCATATCCTCCAAATGAAAACCATGCGATGCCATGATTTCCCGTCAGGCCAAATCTAAAAACAATCAACATTGTAAGTACTAAAAATACACTAACGATGGGAATGTATGCTAGATTTCCTACTAGTATCGCCAAATCTTGTGATACAAGATTTGCTATCAGATTTATTGCAGCTACTCCAATTAATGATGCAATTAAGAATTTTTTTGACAGTATTGCATCAAGTGTAGTTTGCATTACCCTATTGCCAAAACAAACTTTTGGATTTGGCCTTGCTTAGAAAACTCTGCAAGATCAGATTTAATCGAGTTAATTATTGTCATATGCGCATTGCCATAAAGATCCGACAGTATTCGCTTTAGATATTCTGGGTTCTCATAGCAATCAGGAATGTAACAGTCATAGTCATCATGGAGTGTTTTTACTACCTTTTGATATACTGGCTCTCCAACGTCTAAAAGCGATTTTTCTATTATAAAAGCGACCAGCGCTTTTTTTATCTCCTTGTCTGTTGCATCCATGTATGGAATTATGTCATTATTTGGATATAAAAATACCTGTGATATTTTATTAAAATATTTGATTAGAGTGATTTTTGTGGTTTATGCGGATATTGTTTGTAGAGAACAGACTAGATCAAATATCCACAGAGATCCGATGAAAAGGTATGCACTCTAGGAAGGCCCCAAAAGATAATTCTGATGCAGAGCGATTATTGAGACATGCTCAAGAGGATGCAGAACGATTATTGAGACATGCTCAAGAGGATGCAGAGCGACTAGTAGAATCCAATGAGGCAAACGAATCACGTGAAAAAATGCCAAGTATGATAATCAAAAAAGACAAAATGCACACAATTGGTGAGATGTCTTCACGTTTAGCACATGATTTGCAAAACCCAATTACAATCATAAAAAACACATTGGAGATTCTCAACTTGAAAAATCCAAATCCAGACAAAGCTACCAAAGAAAGCTATGAACGAATATTTCGCGCTACAACAAAAATGTCACAACAAATACATGATGTACTAGATTATGTTAGAGCAAATAACTGGATAATGGAAAAAACACCAATTCTTACTCTACTCAACGGCGTGATAAACGACTTGACAATACCAAGAGATTCTAAAATAATCTTACCAGAAAAAAATATTGAAGTCTATGGAGATGCAAAACATCTGGAAACAGTGTTTTCTAATTTGATACTAAATGCAATTCAGGCAAATGATAATGGCGGCAAAGCAATGATTCAGGCCTCAGAGATTGAGGATTACACCATAATTGATGTTATTGACAACGGTTCAGGGATTGAAAAAGAATACTTGTCGCATATATTTGAGCCACTATTTACAACGAAGTCGGGTGGGACTGGCCTCGGTCTTGCAAGCTGTAAAAACATCATCGAAGGCCACGGTGGAGTTATTGAGTGCTCCAGTATTGTAAACAAGGGCACAGTCTTTACAATAAGGCTACCAAGACACTAAAAGCATAAAATTAGTCCACACATCACACACATCATTGCTGAATCTTGGAATTCTAATATCTGGTCGTGGAAGCAATATGGAATCAATTCTCAAGGCAGTAAAGAAGCAAAAAATTCCAATCATTCCAGCAATAGTAATATCAAATAATCCAGATGCCATGGGCCTCAAGATAGCACGAAAGCTTGGGGTCAAAACAGAAATCATACCAAGCAGAGGTTTTGATGGCACCCGCTGGCAATATGATCAAAAAATCATTAAAGTCTTGGAAAAACACGGAGTTACTCCAAAAAATGGACTTGTCTGTCTTGCAGGATTTATGAGAATTATCAGTCCCGAATTTATTGCAAAATACAAAAATCGCATTCTAAACATACATCCTGCAATTTTGCCTTCATTTCCAGGACTGCATGCACAAAAGCAGGCATTGGATTATGGTGTGAAATATTCTGGGTGTACGGTTCACTTTGTAGATTCTGGCGTAGATACTGGACCAATCATACTGCAAGAAATTGTGCCAGTAAAAGACGACGACACTGAAGAGACACTCTCAAAGAGAATCATCTTAAAAGAACATAAAGCATATGTTAAAGCAGTAAAACTAGTCGCAGAGGGCAAGACCAAAATTACTGGTAGGAAAACTAGGAATCGGGTCCACTAAAAAAATAAAGAGCAATCATCTGATTTTTGTTTCCAAAAAATTTGTGCGGAACATTTTTTTGCACATAATATGCCAAACCATCCGATATTTCATACTCTTTGTCATTGATTTGTAAAAAGCCATCACCTTTAATGATGTAATATAGCTCATCTGAGTCATGTGGCATTTGTGTGTCTTCTTCTCCAGGCTCTAGCACCAAAACACCTGCTGCGATGTTTGCCCTATTAATGAATGTGTGAAAATACTCATCAGAGTTTTTGATATCATCAATGTATTTTTTTACATCAAATTCTATTTTCATGATTTTTTCTTTTTTGCCCTCTTTTTCTTTTGTAGTCTATGGATCATTAACGAAAACAGTGCGCCTGCAGGTATTCCCACTATTGTTCCCACACTCACATACGGTGCCAAAAAGAAATTGCCAAGCCAGACTCCGCCATCGGTTGTAAATTCCATAAACGTTCTTGGCCTAAGTAATAGTGAGACAGATTTTGATATAGTCTGTGTTTGCCCTGAATCATCTGTGTACGATATTGTTACTTCAAATGGGATTTTGTGCTCAGATGTTATCTCTTCTGGAGTGGTAGTTATTGTGGTATGGATGAATAATGGTGTGTTTTTCTCTATTACTGAATAAGTGTGTGATGTTTGGCCCCGAATTGTGATATCAGATGGGGCCAAAATTTGCACGGTAATGTCTTTGAGTACGATGTCTTTGGAGTTGATTTCTATATCAAAAGGAAATTCGGCATTTGGAAAAATGCTAGTTGGCGTTATGGTGTTTAGCTGAACCTCTGGCACATTTTTTAGTATGATTGGTAATGCAATGTTTTTTTGCAGTGGTAGCTGCGGGGTTTCATTGTTGCTCAGTAACACCTGTGAATATATGGCATTAAGATAGTGTGTGCCAAGCTCCGATCGTGTAGATGTGCTAAACTCTAGTGTTCCTCCAAACGAGCCGCCCTTTGAGAGCCTATCAATTAACAGGGTTTGGTTTTTTGCCACGATGAATTCACTTTGTGTTTGAACTAAAAATGAAATGTCTTGCTTGTCTTCCCAACCATTATTTTGGATAAACACTGACACTGTAAAGTCTCGCCCAATAATTACAGAGTCCGGATATTCAATGGATAGATCCATTGCACCATCCATTGTTTGTTTTATGGTTGCGGCATTTGCCTGTGCGATATCACAAAACAAAACGGCAATTCCAATCAATGCAATATAGTATAATGGCATCAAGTCTCTAATTTAGGTTGGATTGGTTGTGTTTTTGCTTTAGCTGTTTTTGTTTGCTTGCTAGTTCGTCAATTTTATCATGCTCTTTTGCAAGCTCCTCAAAGAATTTAGTAGAAAAGCCGGTTTTATCAATGGAATTAACATCCTTTTTCATATGAGATAAAATCGTAGAATCTTGAATTTAAATTAATTTGCAGGTCTGCTTGCAAGGATTGCTGAGATCTCAATTAGTTCACCATTTCGATTAATCTGAATTGATACTGTATCCCCCACGACTTTGCTTTCTGCCAAGTAAATTATCAGATCATCAATGTCACGCACCATGTATCCGTCAAGTGCCACAATGACGTCACCTCCCCTTAGTTCCCGGTTTACGTTATATGTTGCCTCTTGTATGCCTGCCTTTTGTGCGGGACTACCAGGCACCACGGTTGTGACAAACACACCATGATAGTTTTTTACGAAGCCAATCTGCCTTGCTATGTCTGGAGTAAGGCTTGTTCCAGAAACACCAAGCCATGGATGGGAATACTTGCCATTTTCAATCAGCGTTGGGACTAGTCGCTTGATTGTGTTTGATGGGACAGCGAAGCCGATTCCTGAAAACTCGCCAGTAGTAGACTGGATTGCGGTGTTTATTCCAATTACTTGGCCATCCAAGTTTAACATCGGTCCACCTGAGTTACCGGGATTTATTGCAGCATCAGTTTGAATAACTCCTGAAATTGAATAACCTGCATCTCTATTTGGGAGTAATCGTCCAACTTGGCTTACAATACCGGTAGTCATTGTATTTGATAGCCCAAATGGATTTCCAATTGCAACTATTTGCTGTCCTACTTCTAGATCAGCGGAATTTGCAAGCGGGAGTGGAACTAGCGTTTCTTCTGAAAAATCATCAGTAATTTGCAATACAGCAACATCATTGAATGGATCAGCACCAACTATTTTGGCGGAATAGATGTTGCCATCAACGAATCTTATGTTGACTTCTTGTGCGCCATCAATGACATGATTGTTTGTAATGATGTGGCCTTGTGTATCATAAACAAAGCCAGATCCAAGTCTTGAGGACTCACTCTCAAGTGGGGAGCCATTTATTATGATATTAGAGTTGGTGGTGGAAACCTTGGCATTTATTTGAACCACCGAGTTTTCTACTTTTTTGAACAATGCGGTTAGCGGACTTTCGGGGATTTGTGAATCAGTGATTGTTGCATACTCTAGCTTTGGCGCGGGTATTGGATCTTGTGTATTCGAAACGGATTTTTTTATATCCAAAACTGGTGCAGTGGATTTTTCGTTTTGTGTAGATATTGGATCATACATAACGTCATAGTTAGTGACAAATCCTGCAACTACGACTAGTGTCAGCCCTACAATTACACTTACTAGGAGTTTTTCACGTGAATTCATCTTTTCTCGATTAGATTTTCTTTATCTGCAATATTGCCTATAACCATTACGTAGAATTTGTAAATATATTTTTGATAAGTTAAATTAGAATTATTTCCAAAGGTTTTCGTTGTCTGGAACAAAAATAGATGGCTTGGTAGTTTCTGCTGCCGTTCGCGAACGAGTTAAAAAGGCAGTGGATGAGCTAAAATTGCAAGATGTGCAGCCTTGCCTTGCAACAATTCTGATTGGAGACAATCCAGCATCTGCTACCTATGTTAAAAACAAGCAAAAAGCATGCAGCGAGGTAGGCATTACAACCAAAGACCGCAAATTGCCTGCAACTACAACTCAAAGAGAATTAAATGCCCTAGTTGATTTACTAAATCAAGATAGTACGGTTCATGGAATTTTGGTTCAGCTGCCGCTACCTCCGCAATGTAATGAGTTTGAGACCACATCTAGAATTTTTCCACTAAAAGACGTCGATGGTCTGACTCCACATAATGTTGGCTTGCTTTCAATGAAAAAGGCAATACTAAAGGCATGTACACCGTCAGGCATAATGGAATTATTTGATCATTATTCCATACCGCTGGAAGGAAAAAATATCGTAGTGATTAATCGAAGCAATTTGATCGGCAAGCCATTATTGCATCTTTTGCTTGAAAAAAATGCAACCGTGACAATGTGTCATTCAAAGACCAGAGACTTGGACAATGTTTGTAAAAATGCGGACATTGTAATCACAGGTGTTGGCGATAGAACCAAATTTACTCTGAGTCCAGAAATGATACGCGACGGTGCAATAGTGATCGATGTTGCCACAAGCAGACTCAATGGCAAGCTTGTAGGGGATTGTGATTTTGATAAAATTATACAAAAGGCATCGTTTGTATCACCAGTTCCAGGCGGCGTGGGCCCAATGACTATTGCAATGCTTTTAAAAAACACAGTAACTGCGGCATCAATGAGCAAGATTGGCAGAAACTAAGGAAAATATTCGCAAACAATTCCTGCAAAAACGGGATGGGCTGTCAGCAGACTTTATGATCATCTCAAGCAAGCAAATAAGAAAAAACCTAAACAAAATAGAAACATATCGTAAGGCGCAAACCATTGCATGCTACCACTCTACTGGAAGTGAGGTAAAGACACACGAGATTATGCAGGAGATCCTAAGCCATGGTAAGACACTTGGGTTGCCGCGAATAGAAGGCGGAAAATTGGTTTTTTGCAATGTAAAAAAATTTGAAGATTTAGAAAAAGGCGAATTTGGCATAATGGAGCCAAAACAGCATTGTCCAATTCTTAAAGAATTTGACATCATTATAGTTCCGGCAGTTGCAATGGCAGAAAACGGCCAAAGACTTGGATATGGCACGGGTTTTTACGATAGATTCTTGGCAGGAAGAGATACACCGACAATAGCACTTGCATACTCTAAATCAATTGCAAAAAATATTCCAAAATCAGAATTCGACGTTTTAATTTCTGTTATAGTGACAGAAGATGGAGTTATAAAATCACAGATAGCTTAAACCTTTTTTCCCAATATCTGTTCGACAGTATTTGCTTGGCCAATGAATTTTTTTCACAGTGTAATATGCGTTGGATATTGCTTCATTCAATGATGTGCCAAGTGCCGTGATTCCCAGGACCCGCCCACCATTTGTTAGAACATGATTATCTTCAGATACGGTTCCTGCATGAAACACCATTATCTTATTATCGTTAATACCATCGAGTCCAGTGATTTGTTCATTTTTTGGAAAAGAACCCGGATAGCCCTTTGATGCCAAAACAACACACACTGCAGTTTGACTCTTCCAAGATATTGGTGAAAGCGAATTCAACGTGCCCAGTGATGATGCAAGTAAATATTCATACAGATCAGAGTCCATTCTCATCATAATTGGCTGACATTCTGGATCGCCCATCCTTGCGTTAAATTCCAAAACATATGGCTCTCCATCTTTAATCATTATTCCAGCGTACAAGAATCCCTTGAATACAATACCATCTTCTTTCATAGAGTGAATTGTTTTATCAATGACATTTTTTTGGATTTTTTCTGCTAGATTTTTATCGATGGCGCCAGTTGGCGAATATGCACCCATACCGCCAGTGTTTGGTCCCTTATCCTCATCATAGATTCGTTTGTGGTCTTGGCTAGTAGCCATTGGGATTGCAACATTTCCATCAGATAGTGCAATGTATGAGGCTTCAATTCCATCGATTCTTTTTTCAATCACAATGTTTGCACCTGCAGAGCCAAACGTGTTTTTTGTGAGCATTTCATCAATTGCCAAAAGCGCATCTTCCTTACTATCACAGACAATTACTCCCTTACCTGCTGCTAGCCCGTCTGCTTTTATGACTACAGAATAATTCAAAGATAGAACATATTCTTTTGCTTCTTTGGCATTGTCAAATATTCCAAACGGTGCAGTTGGTATTCCATGTCTTTGCAGAAATTTTTTTGCCCAAATTTTGCTTGACTCTAGTTGTGCTGCCGCTTTTGTTG
The DNA here is from genome assembly GCA_052387615.1 of Candidatus Nitrosotenuis sp. GTDB lineage: Archaea > Thermoproteota > Nitrososphaeria > Nitrososphaerales > Nitrosopumilaceae > Nitrosotenuis. The sequence continues at coordinate 9,636 of JBQTIZ010000022.1, forward strand.
GACCAAATATTCCAAGATTGTGTTCAACGAATTTATCCACAATTCCTTTGGAGAGGGGTACTTCAGGTCCCACTACGGTAAAACAGTTATTGTTTGCAGCAAACTCGATTAGCTTGTCAATTTCATCCACCTGAATCGGAATGTTGTTTTTTGTACCCCCATTACCAGGGGCATGAAACACTTTGTCTACTTGTTTTGATTGGGATAATTTCCACCCAAGTGCATGTTCACGTCCGCCAGAACCCACCATTAAAACATTAACCAATGATTAGCTAAACTTGTAACCTCGTATATAATCGCAATTTCCGCACAAATCTAGCTTGCTTTATAAAATCAGATCAAGACTCCAAAATATTGCAATTAGAAAAAGAGTTTGATTCAAAAAAAATTGAGGGGCAAATTCGAGATCATCTCTCAAAACTAGATTTACAGAAAATAATTGCGGAGACAAAAAAGGGTAAAAGTCTGGTATTCATTGAAGGTCCTCCAACAATGAATGGAATTCCCCATGTTGGACACTTGCGCGGCAGAATAATCAAAGACTTGTGGTACCGCTACAATACGCTAAAGGGCCACAAAATCACATTCAATGCTGGCTGGGACACGCAAGGCTTGCCAGTGGAATTGCAAGCAGAAAAAGAGCTTGGAATCACTGGCGGAAAGACTGAAATTCTAAAATCATTTGGAATTGAGAAAATTGTTACAGAGTGTAAAAAACTAGTCCACAAATACAATGAGAGATGGGTCGAGGTAGACAAGCTCTTAGGCATGTCATTTAATCAGGAGAACGCATATTGGACTTACAAAGATGAATTCATAGAAAGAGAGTGGCAGTTCCTCAAAAAGGCACATGAAACTGGCATTCTAACTGAGGGGCATCGCGTAGTTGCATACTGCCCTAGCTGCCAGACATCGCTATCACATTCAGAAGTGAACCAAGGATATGACATGGTACAAGATCCATCATTATACTACAAAGTAAAGCTCGAATCGGAAGATGTGTTTTTGATAGTATGGACCACAATGCCATTCACTCTAGTTACTGATGCAATGGTTGGCCTAAACCCAGAGGAAAACTATCACTACATCAGGGTAGAAAATGAAACCTGGGTTGTTGGAGAGAAAAGACTAGACGAATTTGCAAAAGAAGTCAGGCTAGAGAAATATGAAATAAACAAAACTGTGAAAGGACAAACCTTCGAAGGTAAAAAGTACATCCATCCATTGCTTAGTGAGATTCCAAAACTTGCTGAGCTTGCAAAAAATCCCCTAGTGCATGTTGTAGTATCAGAAGAGTTTGTAGACCCAAGCACTGGAAGTGGCATAGTACATCTATCTCCGGCAAATGGAGAAGAAGACTATGAGATTGCAAGAAAAAGAAAAGTTCCAATTTTTAATCCAATAGATGACGAAGTCAAATTTACACAAGACGCTGGAAAATACGCATCAATGTTTGTTCGAGATGCAGATAGATCAATAGTCGAAGATGTAAAGATAAGAGATGCACTAGTCAAAATAGGCAAAATAAAGCACAAGTACCCACTTTGTTGGCGCTCACACCATCCAATCGTGTGGCTTGCAAGACGCGAGTTCTTTTACATGCTGGACAGACTAGACGACAAGGCAATCCAGGCAGCAGAAAATGTGGAATACTTTTTTGAGCAGCCAAAGAATCGATTTTTAGGAATAATAAAAGAAAAACACCCATGGTGTATTTCTCGTGAGCGATTTTGGGGCTGTCCTTTGCCGATATGGAACTGTAAATGCGGTCATATTGAGAGACTATTCTCAAGAAAAGAAATTCTGGCAGCTGCAACTGAACTACCGGATGGTGAAAACTTTGAGTTGCACAGGCCATGGATTGATCGAGTTGGGATAAAATGCAAAAAATGCGGTGCACAGATGGAGCGAGAGAAATTTGTTCTTGATACTTGGCACAACAGTGGATCTGCACCATACTCCTCACTAACTGATGAAGAATACAAGATGGGCATTCCTGCCCCATTTCTGACAGAGGGAATTGATCAGACTAGAGGTTGGGCATACACCCTACTAATTGAAAATGTAATTCTAAACAACAAACCAGTCTCTCCATTTTCTGCGTTCTTGTTCCAAGGACATGTCTTGGACAAAAATGGTAACAAGATGAGTAAAAGCCTAGGTAATGTTATGGATGGGCAAGAGACGTTAAGCAAATACCCAGTGGATCTGATTCGATTCTACTTCATTTGGAAATCCAGTCCAATTGAGCCAATAAATTTCAGCATTGAAGAATTAATGTCAAGGCCATACCAAATTTTAAACACGCTATACCATATTCACCTATACTACAAACAGAACAGTGACTATGACAAATTTGATGGAACGATCCACACAATACAGTGGTCAAGACAAAAAAATCTTCTAGGTTCACCAGACATTTGGGTATTATCAAAGCTGCAAAGACTCATCAAAGATGTTACAGCGAATAATGATTCTTGCAGGTTCCACGAATCAGCACGCGCAATTGAAGATTTTATCATCAATTCGTTAAGTCAAGTGTACATTCCAATTACAAAGGCAGAGTTGTGGGATGAAGACAGTTCAAAATCAGATAGACGATTTGCAATCTATTCCATTTTGCACAAGATTCTGAAAACACTAGACATTTTGATTCATCCCTTATGCCCCTATACCAGTGAATACCTGTATCTGTCCATATTTGGCAAAGATAGCATCTTAATACAAAGCTGGCCTACACCGGAACAAGAACTAATCAATGACACGATAGAGGAATCATTTGATTTGATGAAGGAATCAGTATCCATATCATCTGCTGCCAGAATGAAGGCAAAGCTAAAGCGGCGCTGGCCGCTAACGGATGCCATCATTTGTGTTGCGCCGTCACAAAAAGCAAAGATAGAATCATTATCTGACTTGCTGCTATCGCAAATAAATGTCGAATCATTCAAAGTGGTTGAACTACAAAACAGATTAGGCCCTGAATTAATTGCCGAGATGCAGAAATTTGGACTCCCAATAAAACCGGTAATTGAAATGGATAGAAAAAAAATTGGCCCAAAGGCAAAGCAACACATGAACGCACTGCTTTCATCATTTTCTGCCACAAGCCCAGAGGATATCGTGTCTAGCCTACTTGCTCAGAAATCCCATACGTTTGATGTTGGTGTAGAAAAGATCACGTTAGATCTAGAAGACTTTACAGTTGGATTTGATACCAAAGAGGGATATGCATATTCTCAGCGTGATTCGTTAATTGTATTCATATCAACTAATAGAAATCGTGAAATGATGGCACGAGGTTTGGTAAA
>JBQTIZ010000023.1:0-6513 GCA_052387615.1 Candidatus Nitrosotenuis sp.
GCAATCAAAATGGTCGAAGAACAAGCACACGTTCCGAATTTGACTGAAAAAATACAACAAATGTTAGGATCAAACAGTGAATAATAATGGGTGTAAAAAAAACAGACATAGTACTATTAGATGATAAAGGAATTCGTTGCGATGGCAGAAAAATTAACGAGCCACGCAGAATTATGATAAAGGCAGGCGTTCTAAAAAATGCAAATGGTTCAGCATACATTGAATTTGGTGAAAACAAAATCTTGGCTGGCGTATTTGGTCCGCGTGACGTTCACCCAAAACACTTGGCAAATACCGACAGGGGAATTCTGCGATGCAGATATCACATGCAACCCTTCTCTGTTAGCGAGAGAAAAAACCCCGCACCGTCGAGAAGAGAGATCGAGATTTCTAAAGTAATCAAAGAGGCACTTGAGCCAGCAGTAATGCTTGAGAATTTTCCAAGAACTGTAGTTGATGTTTTCATAGAAATTCTACAAGCAGATGGCGGCTCTAGATGTGCCGCACTTGATGCAGCGGCTGTTGCACTGGCAGACGCTGGAATCCCAATGAGGGACATGGTTTCTGCATGTGCTGCAGGCAAAGTGGCAGACACAATAGTTTTGGACATTAATAATGAGGAAGACCAAGAAGGGCAGGCAGACATGCCAGTAGCATACATGCCAAACTTGGGCAAAGTAACATTAATTCAACTAGATGGAGTTTTGACCCCGCAAGAATATGAAAAATGTGTTAGTACAGCAATTGATGGATGCAAGATTGTATATGAAGTACAGAAAAAGGCATTACAGGAAAAGTTTTTTGGAGATAATCAAGAATGACTGCTCCAATACTGGATGATCTAAAAAAGAAAAAGATTATTGCATTGCTCAAGGACGGCCAAAGAATTGACGGTAGAGCATTAGATGAACCAAGACCATTAACAATTGATACTGGTGTTATACCAAAGGCTGAAGGCTCTGCTAGAGTGAGATTGGGTGATACCGAAGTAGTATGTGGAGTAAAGATTCAACCAGACAAACCATTTCCAGATTTAGGTGACAGAGGAATTTTCATTTGCACTGCTGAAATCTTACCGCTGGCAGATCCAAGTGCAGAGCCTGGACCGCCAGGAGAAGAAGTAATCGAGCTTGCAAGAGTAGTGGATAGGGGAATTAGAGAAAGTGGAATGATCGATCTGACCAAACTCGTCCTAGAAAAGGACAAGTCAGTAGTTGGAATATTTGTTGATAATTCTGTTACTGATTATGATGGCAATCTATTTGATGCGTGCTCGTATGCTTCAGTTGCAAGCATTCTTTCATGCAAGGTTCCAAAATGGGAATACAAAGATGGCACAATAACAAAAATTGAGGGTGAAAAATCAGACCCACCAATTACCACAATTCCGGTTTCTGTCACAATGGGCAAAATCGACGATAACATCATAGTTGATCCAAACGCAGATGAATGGAAGTGCATGGATGCCAGAATGACCATAACTACAAACGCAGCTGGGAACATCTGTGCAATTCAAAAGGGTGGTAGTAATGGATTCACACAGGAACAGCTAACAAAATGTGGCCAAATTGCAATTTCAACCGGAGCAAAAATAAGGGACATACTAAAACAGGCAGGTAGAAGTTAAATGCTAAAAAAAGGTGGATCATTAAAAGGTCTTAAACAAAAATACGGCATAAAGCACAGAAAGAAGTTCTCTGCGGTTCATGCCTTGTTAAAGGAAAAAAGAAAATGTACCCAATGCGGCTCGCTCAAATTTGGACGAGAGGCAGTAGGAATTTGGGCTTGCAAAAAATGTGGCTACAAAATTGCTGGAACCGCATATGATCTCAACAATTAATGCTGTTATATCTATCAAAACCAAAGAAAAAACAAAAGCAATTTTTGATTCTATAACTGCGGACAATCGCTATTATCCTGAAAATCCAACCAAGACAAAAATCTCTATGAAAAAAAACATAATGTATATCGAAATCAACTCAGATGAGCTGGCTCATTTACGTGCAAATCTAAATTCAACACTACGTTTGGTTCAGGCAAGCTCCGATTCCCTGGAATCGCTACGGTTATAAGAAATTCAAAGAAGTCTTGTATATGTCACAAGGCCAACAAATTCCACCATGGTTACAAGAGCAACTAATGAAATTACAGCAATCTCAGCAAAACTTACAATCAATAATGACCCAAAAACAACAGCTAGACATTGAACAAATGGAGTCTGACAGAGCATTGGAGGAACTAAAAAAAGTGGCAGACACTGATCCTGTGTACAAACATGCTGGTACAATCCTGATAAAATCTACCAAAACAACACTCATCTCAGAATTAGAGGAGAGAAAAGAACTTGCAAACACTCGAGTCACAGTTTTAGCAAAACAAGAGGTAAGAATCAAAGAAAGCATCAAGGAACAAGAAGCCAAAATTAACGAAATGATTCGTGGTTCGCAAAAACCACCATCCCAATAAATATCAGAAACAAACCAGTCGTACTATGAAGATTGAAAATCTTCGAATTGTAGTGGATGAACGCGAACGCAAAAGCGGTATTCCAGACTTGTTACGCGCAGTGGGAATTAATCTGGAAATAAAGACACTCCCAATTGGAGACTATATCGTTGCATCAGAAACCGTGGTAGAACGAAAAAGTGTCTCTGATTTAATATCATCAATATTTGATGGTCGGCTTTTTGATCAGTGCAGCAGATTAAAGGAGAATTTTGCACATCCAGTCATTTTGATGGAAGGAAACGTGGTGGAAATTGAACAAGTTGTGGAAAATCCACTGGTGTTTTATGGAGCCCTATCTGCGGTGGCAATTGACTTTAAGATTCCAATCATACCTACACCTAACGCTACTCATACTGCAAAGATGCTAGTGTCAATGTGCTCAAGAAAAGACACACTGCGAGGACCTTTTCTTAAAAAAATAAAAAAATCTGATAACATGCAGAGACAACAGCTCTCCGTTTTGTGTAGCCTACCGGGAATTGGAGAAAAGCTTGCAACAAGAATGCTTGCAAAATTTGGCTCACCATCAAAAACACTAAACGCATCATTTGCAGATCTTGCTAAAATAGAAGGATTAGGTGAGGCCCGCGCCAAAAAAATAAAACAAATGTTAGATCATGCCAGCAAGCTACACAAAGAATCAAATCAGAAAACTCTGGACTTGTAAATCGTGTTTGTATCGCATACTTGGCTCAAAGAAAATTTAGAATCGCCTAATCTTGTGGTAGTTGATACTAGGCCAAAAATTGCATATTCATATGGACACATTCCAAATTCTGTCTCGCTTACAGTTGATCAGCTAATCAAAGTAAGCCCAGATGGTGCACATCTAGTACCTGATCCTAATCATGCGTCCAAATTACTTGGTGAGCTTGGAATTGACAATACCAAAACTGTAGTAGTCAGCGGAGAGTTGATGGACCCGTCAGCGTTTCGTGTAGCATGGACGCTACAATATCTGGGGCAACAAAACACCACGATTCTGGATGCAGGGATTGGTCTGTGGCAAAGTCTAGGGTTTACTATGATTCGAGCACAAAAAAAGTCAGTCCCAACTCAATTTGTGCCAAAAATACAATCTGATATCCAAATTGAAGCACAAGAATTGCAGAGATTAATTGGTAAAGCAACAATACTTGATGCACGAAGTCCGCAAGAATATTTTGGTGGACACATTCCGAGTTCTGTCTTGTTCCCATTTACTGATGGGATTGGACAAGATGGTATGTTGCTTGACTCTCAAGAATCACTTGTGAATTTATTTTTACAAAAAAATATACCAAAAGACAAGGAAATCATTTGTTATTGTATGCACGGGCATAGAGCATCTAGTCTGTTTTACCAGGCAAAAATAGCTGGATTTGACAAGGTTAGATTGTATGATGGCTCGTTTATTGACTGGTATTCAAAGAGACTTCCGCTTGAGTAGTTTTCGGTTCAACTTGTTTCCACAATTTGGGCAAAATTCAATACCAAAAAACTCTTGTTTACATCCCGCACAATAATGAAGCCATTTTCCTACATCTTTGATTCCTTTTGTCATTATTGGATTTACTTGGAGGTTGAGATTTTTTGCAAGATTTGATACTGCGAAATCATCAGTAACTATCTTGCCTTTTAATTCATGTACAAGCGCAACTGCAGAAATGTCTGCCTTTGATAATTTTTGGACATCGCCTGTCTTTTTTGCAGCATCGGTAACAAAATCAACGCTAGTCTGATCTGGGTCTTGGATTTTGAGTCTATCGGCATCGAGTAAAATTTCTAATGCACCATGATTTTTTTTAATATGCTTTATTTCCTCAAAAACTAGTGATGTAGTTAGGCCTGGATCTGGTGATGCAAAAGGGATTCCAGCATAAAAGGCACTGGCATCATAAATCTTAGACGCCAAGCTTGCTCATCTGTCTTAATCCACGTTTTTTGAGCCTTACAAAGACTGCTCGCTTTGGATGTTTTTTGATAACTATGGATTCCTCAAAATCAGCAGTTTTGATCACTTGAGCGTCCATCACAATGTTAGTATCGTGTGAGCAAATGATCTCGATTTTTTCGTCTGGAACAACAATTGATGGGAGTAATCTCAGCACAGGTGCAATTGGTGTAATTATCAAAATATCAAGACTTTCGTGCAATACAGGGCCACCAAGTGAAAATGAATGGCCAGTAGATCCACTGGGAGTTGAAATCATAACGCCATCCATCTTGTGCTTTACAATGTCGTTTTGAAACTTGATCTCGAACTCTGCCGTTTTTGTCATATTTTGTCTATTGATGTAGATTTCGTTTAGTGCCGGAGGAAACTCCTCCCCACCAGACGATGCTACGACACGTGTTCTCTTGTCAAACCAGATCTTGTTTGATTTGATGTCTGCAATCGCTGTGTCAATTTTGTCTAATGTGATTTCTGAAAGGATTCCTCTATTGCCTCCTACATTTATGGTCAAAATCGGAACTTCATTTGTTAGACTTCGAAATGTGCGCAGAGTTGTACCATCTCCACCCATCGTAACTACCAAGTCGAGCTTTTTGTCATTGAGATCATCAACGGATTCTACTCGTTTTGCACCTTCGACTGATACTGGAGCTATTGTAAAGACTTCAGCTTTGCTAGCAAGAAATTTTTTTGCAACTTTTTTTGCAGCATTTTCTGATTCTTCAGAGCCAAATTTGGATACTATGCCAACTCGATTTAGTTTCAACCTCCTCCTCTTGTATGACTTTGTTTAAAAAATGTAGTTTTTTTGTTGATGGAAAAAATTAATTATACGTATGATTGTGCAAAGTTGAAATGAGTTACGCACATCCCGAAGTCTTAGTAGACACTGATTGGGTATCAAAAAACCCACCAAATGACAATTTGAAGCTAGTTGAAGTAGATTATGATCCAGAAAACGGTTATCGCAAAGGTCACATCTCAGGTGCTAGTCTGATTTGGTGGAAACGTGACATCAACGATCCAATAACGCGTGACATTGTTGATAAAAAACAATTTGAAGTATTAATGTCAAGAAATGGCATCAAACAAGATACACAAGTGATTCTTTATGGTGATTTTAACAACTGGTTTGCAGCGTTTGTGTTCTGGGTCTTCAAGTATTATGGACACAAAAATGTCAAAATCATGAATGGTGGTCGCAAAAAGTGGGAACTTGAAAAAAAGCTGTATACAACTGAGGAGCCAAAGATTGCACCAACTGTATATGTGGCACTTCCGCCAGACGAGGGACTGCGTGCATATCTATTTGATGTCAAGCGAGCATTAGATAGAAAAGAAATTGGACTGGTTGATGTCCGCTCTGCTAAAGAATTTACAGGTGAAATAACTGCACCACCAGAATACCCAATGGAGCATGCACAAAGAGGCGGACATGTACCAGGTGCGCAAAACATTCCCTGGGCTACTGCAGTAAACGACGCAGATGGCACATTCAAAACCGTAGAGGAGCTGAAACAAAATTATGTACCAAATGGAATCACGCCAGACAAAGAAATCATCTGTTATTGCAGAATTGGAGAGCGTTCATCACATTCGTGGTTTGTTCTCAAGTATCTGCTTGGCTATCCGCAAGTTCGAAACTATGATGGTTCTTGGACTGAATGGGGTAACATGATAGGCAACCCAGTAGAAAAATAAGTTGAGTCAAGAGCTGCCGATCCTCAAAAAGGGTTCGTTTTACATCATAAGGGATGGATCATCCAATCTCATATTGGAAGATAGGACAAAACGAGGTCTTACTGTACGGGAGCAAACCTTGGATGAAAATTACAAAGTAATGGCAGACAAGGGCATGATCCACGATATGGATGGAATTGGGCACTGGGTACCAATTAGGTGGTATTTCCCAAAAAATGATTATCCAATCGATAAAGTACTAGAAAATGCAGAAAAGATGGAGAAAAAATACACAGAACTACGAGAGCTTACATGTCCTGACGATTCAGAATGAACAAGATTTAAAAATAAATCAAACCAAATTACGTTATGTCGCTTTTACTAAAAGA
>JBQTIZ010000024.1:0-1503 GCA_052387615.1 Candidatus Nitrosotenuis sp.
AATTTGAGGAAGACCAAATCGAGGCAAATCAAAAGCCAGTAATCTACGGTAGTGTAACAGACCAAGTAGGCAGACCTGTCTCTGGGGTCGAGCTCAAGATTCGCTTTGCGGATAACTCCATAACCACCACAACAGATGAGGAGGGCAATTTCAGGCACGAGTTCGGCGAGCAGACATCGCAGGGGGTGTTTTCTGTCAATATCTCGGCCACACTGTATGACCTCAAAGGATTTACCAGCACCACACTAAAGATTGGAAAAATAGTCAGCACATTTGATGATATTTACTATACAAAGGATTTTGATAAGGACCTCAAAAACGACCCATACAAGGCACTAAAGCAAAAACAATACCAAAAATTCATCGAGGATCAGAACAAGCGCAAACTAAAACAAAACGAAATCGAGTCAAAAAAGATGGCACTCCAAGACAAAAGGGATGTGGCAAGCCAAAAAAGAAATGATGCAATAAATGCAACCAAGCCAGGTGCCGGGATTTACTCGTCGGATGAGCAAAACAGATACATCTCAAAGATAGACCCACGCGTCAAGGACACAATACGTGCCCAGATGGACTATACCAGACAAATCTATGAGGAGGCAAAATATGAGATGCAAAAGGTTCTAGAAAATGGAGGCTCGCTTGCAGATGCAAAAAAGGCCTACTTTGATAAAATAGCCAGCACGCAGGATGAGATCAGTAATGTCGGAAGTGAAAACAATACCGAAAACCATTCCAAAATAAAAAAGCACCAAGACTCTAAAATAAACAGCAAAAAGGTCAAAGGCCTAACATACAACAAAAATCTCAAATAATTAACTGACAGATGGGGTTCCATTTTGGAACTGAAAAATCCGATCAAGTTCCGCCGTAGATATAATCGAACCTAAAGCATGGCGGGCATGATGTCCACAAGCATCAGTCTAGGCAAGGGAATAGGCAGGCACCTCTCATCAATACTGGTAGATGAGGAAGGCGTCTCGCTTGAGAACATTTGGCAAACAATCACGGACTTTGGCATAAACAGAGAGGATCTCAAAAAGATAGACCCCACATACAAGGAGCTCTTTGAGATCTATTCTGCCATCCGGGCATACAGAATAAGCGTCAAGTACCTCAAGGACCTAAAGACCAAGATCTAGGCTAAATCAGGAGTGCATAATGGACTGGACGGACCTTAAGGAGAAATTTGTAATTTTGGGCTTTACCATAGCCATATTTTTGCCGGTAAGAGTATTGGCAGGACAGTTCTTTTTGGACAACTGGCTTGGGATGCTTGGTGTTGCTTCTGCCATTTCCATATCTTTGATAGTTCAGGTAAAAAATGAAAAACTTGGCAAGCTTGGACATATTTTCAAAAAACAGATGACAAAGTCACTCTGGGGCAGGCCTGCAAAATTCATAATCATAGGACTCGTTTTGTTTTCTGCATATTTTGGTACAACCATACTACTAGTTGAGCGGGGCAACGAACTATACTTGCATGACAAGCAAATTATTGCG
>JBQTIZ010000025.1:0-14494 GCA_052387615.1 Candidatus Nitrosotenuis sp.
CCCATGTTTGTGTATCTATCTGTCAATGGAGGTACAGTTCTTGTGAACTCTACTGGGGCGCCTGCATCTAGAATCAATTCTGCATTGATTTGTGTTGATACGCTTGGTCTGTCTGCGTTGTTGTATACAAGCACTAGGTTTGCATGCTCACCTGGATCAACTACTTCGTTCGTGTTCTTTTGTACTGTCCAGTAAACTACTGCTTGAGTAGTTGCTGGCGCGTTTCCTGGGCTGCCTATTGGATTGGCGCTAATGCAGGTAGAAGTCACTGCCGCTGCTAACGCAGCACTCATACTAGTGTATATCGTACTAGTTAGCACACATGATTTCTTCAATATGTTGTCATATTGGACAGAACCAGTGTTGAACTTTACCGTAGCCAGTGTTGCGTTAAGGTTTACACCCGTTCCGCCAGATACAATCTTGATTGGGAACTGTGTTGCGTTTATCTTGGATCTTGGAATGTCGGTAGCACTCACTACTTCACCTGAGATGTGTAGTGCGGAGCTAGCCTCTGCCATACCCTTGGTAACCGTTTCCTTTGCTTGCTGTGTCGATGAGAAACCCATGTTTAGAACCACAAATGATAGTGCAGCTGCTACGATTACAAATGCAATCAATACCAGTGCTGCCTCTATACCCATGACTCCACGATGATTTTTGTTTCCGGTTTGGAATTTCATTGTACACATAAAACCATCTTTAGAGTATATTCTGGAGTATGTTTGATCTGATCAAACCTCTCATCAGCTTGATTTTTTAACACAAAGTCGGCATTGAATTTGCTACATCAAGAAATTATCCTCTATTAGCTATGTTGCTGTTTGATCTTTTCGAACAAGTTATTCCTTTTAATCACTAATATCACTTGAAACTAGATGATGAATCAACAAGATGTAATGTCTTCACTATCCAATTTTGATCTGGATGAAACAGATTCACAAATCTATCTTAGCTTGTTAAAGACTGGAGAAATCACCGTGGGTAATCTTGCAGCAAAACTGGATCTTGATAGAGGCAAAGCATATCGCTCTTTGAATAAATTACGTAATCTTGGCATGATCACAACTACATTCACAAACCCAATCATATGTTTAGCAGTAATGCCTTCAGAAGCACTACCATCATTACTTCAGAAAAAGGAACATGAGCTAATAGCAATGAAAAGACTTGCAGATCAAATTATTACAGAACAAAATAATCTAATACACAAAGTACCCGTAACAGAAACAACATCGTTTTCTATAATTCAAGGCCGCTCAAACATCTATACCAGAATCAGCAAACTAATACAAGAAGCAGCAAATACAGTCTATATGATAACCACAATAGAAGACATAACAATGATGTATCATACTACAATACCAGAAAAAATCAAAGATTGTATTGCTAGGGGAATCGAGGTAAGACTTTTAACAGAAACTGAAGATGCTAGCTTCGTCTCGCTTGTAAATAGATTGGGTGTTAAGGAAGCAAGAATTGGCAAACTACCTTCTAAAGGCAGAATGATAGTTGAAAGTAAAAAACAATTGATCATGTCTGGCTCTACAAAGAATTCTAAAGATCTCAATGATGAAACAGATTCTGTATTGCACACGAATTCATCTGATATGGTAGAAAATATCTTTAGCTTGTGCTCGCATTTGTGGAAAATCTCAAAACCATTAACATTATCAATAAAACAATAATTGCCCACATATTAGAAATTCTGTTCAAAAAGATCATACAGCGTCTTATATCAAATTACTAATCCCTTACACTAAGCTTGAAATCCGTACTCTTGATACTAGCATTAATCGCAACTGGATTGTTTATTCCGGCTTTTGCAGCAGAATACACGTTTGGAGTGAGACTAGTACCTGATAAAATTGTAGTAAATTCAGAAGGAATTCTTCAGATTCATGCGTTAAAAAATGATAGATTTTTTCCAAAACAAATCGATGATGTTGTAGTCAAGTCTGCTGATTCTTCAATAATTCAAGTTCTTGAAACAAAAAATTCGGATAGCTCAATAGTTAATGTCAAGATTAAGGCTATCAAAGAAGGAAAAACGGACATATCTATAGCTGGTTCTGGATTCTCATCACAAAAATTTCCTATAACAGTGTATAGTAGTAAAAATAATCAAGCACAGCTTTTATTGAAAACAACCCCAAATAACTTTAACATAAATGGACCAAACAAAGGATATGTTTCAATAGAACTTGCTGATTCTGATGGAAATCCAACAAAAGCGACAAGCGATACCACAATTAAACTTAGCATATCAAAAAATAATGTTTTGAGCCTGACTAATGAAGAAATCATCATCAAAAAAGGCGAATATTTTGTAATCAAAGAATTTGAAGTGGAAAAATCTGGAACTGTGACAATTTATGCATCAAGTGATAATATGGATACAGTAAGCAATGTTGTAACTGTAAATCAGGGTACAACACCACTCAAAATTCAACTGTATGTTTATCCTCAAACAATTAGCAGTTATGCAACATCATATTCGTATGCAATTGTACAGCTTCAAGACGCAGATGGCAATCCAGTCAAAGCCCCAGAAGACATATCAATTTCTGTCAAGATAGTTGACTCTACTCTAAGTGAATCTGTCAATTCAAGCCCAATATATGAACAAATTCAAGCAAGTGGACCATTAGAGATCAAAAAGGACTCATACTGGGGATATGTGAAATTAATAACAAGGCATGGACTGGAAGGCACATATGATATCAGCATATCTGCACAAAACTATGAAGTAAGCTCATCAACTCAGCTAATTAGTGTTGATTTGGAATTATTTGATGATAAATATCCAAAATTAGATTCTTTACCAATTCTTGCCACTGGAGACGAGGAGCTAATAGGCGTATTACATCTGGAAGACATTTCCGAAAATCCAGTTGGAGCAGAAAAAGATCTACCAGTACAAATTGATTCCTCAGATAGTAATTCACTATTGGTACAAAATATCTTGATTGAAAAAGGATTTAGCTCAGAACTAGTATTTGCCAAAGTTGGTCTACTTCAACCAGATTCACTCACACTAAAATTTCCCTCAGAAATCGATGAAACGGTATCACCAACAATAATTGGACCTACAGAATCGTCAATAACTTTGATTGCAGATCCGCTGGTATCAAAGGCAATTGCTGGAACTAATTTTCCAGTTTTGGTTTATCTCTCATCAAGTTATGCCGGTTCTGATGAAATTACATATTTTTTTGAGAATGATGAATTACATATATCACCAAATGAATATTTTAAAATAGAAAATCAAAAAATTCAGAAAGGCCAGGGGGGGATTTTGCTAAATATGAAGTCAATCAAAGATGGATCAACTACGCTTACATTTGAAACTGGTGAATACTCAACAGTACTTGATATGGAAAGTATAGCATCAAAACCAACCTCAATATAAATATCTAGCCCACAATCAATCTTCACTAATCTTGAAAACATATTCATAGTGCAAATACTAGATTCGCAAGATCAGCCATTATACTCAACACAAGACACAGAGATAAAATTAGTCACAAATGACAAGTCAATATTAGAATTGCCGGAAAAGATTACATTGAAAAAGGGAGAATATTTTGCAATATTCTCAGCAGAAGCAAAAAAGAAAGGAACGTCCGAACTCATGGCATTAACAGACAATATACCAATCGCAGAATACAACTTGAATATAGAAGAGTTATCTCCAACTGTTATCATAAATTCGCCAGATAGCGTGAAACAAGATGCTACTATAGAGGTCTCATTGTTGGCGCAATACTCTGATGTGGTAATGCATAACATGAATGTAGAATGGAGTGCAAATGGAGCTCAAATAATTAATTCAGACCAAATAACAAATGAAAATGGAATTGCTATGGCAACATTGCTAGTAGATTCAACGTCAACAGTTACAATAGAAGCCATTGTAGCTGGTTCTGGCTTTACCTCAACTACTGTAAGTAAAACAATCGGAATTCTCGATGAAAACTCAGAAACAAATCAGGAGCAAAATCTAAAACCCGTCCTAATCAATGGGTTTGATCCATTACCACTATTGATACCTGGAGGTATAGTATCTGGCGCCATATTGATAAAAAAGAAGAGTATAATTGCTAAAATAAAATCACAAGACAGCACATATTGAGAAAACAATTAATTGCGTAAAATGAACAGACAGTAAGATATCAATCAGGCTTTTTTATAATAATTGTGCATAATTTAGCAAAACAGATATTTTTCAACTCTAATATAGTGAACAAAAAAATCCAGCTAGGTAAATGCAGACTAGATGATATATTTCCACAATTGCTTGTATCATCATCAAATTCAACAATTGAAATAGTTGATAGTATTACAACAGCAATTTCTATGTTAGTTAGATTGTCTGAATCTCTAACAAACAACCTAGTTGTAATAAACAACGGAGTACCTGTAGGCATGTTGGGTTCAAGAGAAGTATTAAGAGGATTTATCAAAAATCCAACCAGTAATTTTCTTCATAATACTATAGTAAAAAATATCATGAATCGAAATCCGTGCATTGTTGATAAAAACACAAAATTTTCAGATCTCATAAAAAAACTGAAAAAATCTAAAAACGATTTTGCAATTCTACAAGATAATAATAACATGTTTTCTACCATCTCAATAAAAAGAATACTTGAGCTTGGTCTGTTGTGTGATACTAGTGTAACAATATCACAAATCCCAAAAAATGATACAGTATTTTGTACAAATAACGATACAATCTTTAGTTTAATACAAACCATGTTGGAAACACACACAACCGACATCGCAGTTAGAAATACTCCATTCATAATCACAGGTAGGATAATTCTAGAAAAAATCCAGAATGAACTTAGATATTCGTATGACATTGCTAATGTGTTAAAACAAAGAGTATCAGATCTTAAACCATACAAAGCAACCATAATGTATGGCGATCTGTCGATCCCAGATCTCTGTAAGTTAATGCTAACTGTAAAGCACCCATACGTTATGACTGCCAATCAAGTTCTTACTCCAAATGATCTGATTGCAGTATTGAGTTAGTGATACACATGTTCGTTTTTTCACTCATAAAGAAAAACTCGATAGAGGAATTAGATGGGCAATTGGAATTTCTAATAAATGATCTAAATCAAATAACAAAACAGCTGGAGATATTAGAAATCAAAAAGATCACTTCTAATTCCAATGATAAAGAATCATATTACGAAGATGCACAATTTTTAATCCAAAAACAAAATGTCATATCTTTTGAAATATTGAAAATTAGAAAACAGATCAAAAAAATGCGTAATAAATTCTTACTAAAGATAGAATTAGCATTGTTACCATGTCTTGCACTGTTATTGATATTGTCTATGATATTTTAGAAATTCAGTTTATCGCGAATAAAATTCTGATTTATAATAATGAACGAAATCGCAAATATAAAAATCAGGAAAGACATTGGACCAAACTCTGGAACAACAATTATACTAAATTCTGTTCCCTGGCCTGATCCGCGTAAATTATTAAATTGAATTGCGGTTGCGCCTTTTTGTGATTCCAAAAATGTGTAATCTACATAGTCTCCACCTATTTGCGCATTCGCAGACTTTGAAAAGAGTTCTTTCCCATTTTGTGTTATCACAAAATCATATGAGGTGTTACGCAAAAGATCGCCTGTCTTTCCATCTCTGAATGTAAAGATGAACTTGGTATTTTTGCCAGGCTCTATTGTTTCTGGCTCCCATGAAAGATCAACCTGGATTGATTCATTCTTTGTCATGGCTATAACTGGAAAGACAACCTTATTGCCTGCCTCTAGGACAAACTTCATGTTTTGCGGATTTTCTATTTCTAATTCTTTTTGGGCTTGTTTGAGATATCTTAGGGCATCCTGGGATAGCACAACATGAACAATTCTTTGATTTTCAATGGAATAATCATCTATTGTTATGGCTGATTTGAACAAGTCTATTCCATTTACCTTGCCTGTATAACTAGGAACTAGAAAATCAGAAAACTCTTTTGGGAAATGAACTTCTTCATGAACTACCTCGGTATGGGAGATGTTTTGCTCACTCCAATCAAATGGCATCTCAAATGAGATTGAATTTGTGCTATGGGAATAATCAAAACTAGAAATTTTGTCATAGTATGATTTTATATCAAATTTGATATTATCGTCTTCTTTGTCTTGTTTTTCATATTGGTGGTTTGTTATTGATGTGATGTATGTGGAAAAGGCCTGATTTTGAACATTTTCTGAATCGATGCTTTTTATCTCAACATCAAAGCGGTACAGACCTCCTGAATTAAGAATAGGGCCTGAGATCTCTAGCGGCTTTAATTCTGTTCCATACCATGCATCAAATGTTTGCTCTTGTTCTCCTGTGATGTATATCTGTTCATCTAATGTTGGGTTTACATTCATTCTCAAAACTCCGTTTGTTGTAGAAAAATGTTCTCTAAAGATCTGATTATTTTCATGATACAAGGCAATTAGCAAAACTGTATCCACATTCTGAGTTGTTAGGGAATCAGTCACAGTCATGCTGATCTGCTTTGATGTGTTTTCTGAGAACTCTGTTGGTATTATCTGTGTGGTTATTGAAAGTTTTTTATCGTCTACATTTAGCTTTATTGTTTCAAACCCTAGACCATGGCCATACGCCGAACCAGCTGGAACTAGTAACACTAATACAAATAAAAAATAGAGCTTTCTCATAGCGTTACTAGCTTTACATTATCCATTCTCTTGTTTATTTTGAAATTCCGCGTAATTGTATTGATTCTTTCTGCCTCCCCATCAAGCATGAACAATTCTACACACTTGTTGCCGTGAATTTTGCTATGTAAATGAGTAATTATAAGATCTTCAAAATTATGTTTGATTCCCGCAATCATATCATCAAATTCGTCATTGTGTACCACAAGCAAAATCGCATGCAAATTCCCCGAGACCTCATTTTTTTGTTTCTCCTCTGAAACGAAATTTCGTATTCCTGCACGTATTGCTTCTGATCTGCCTGCAAAACCCATGGACTTTTGCAGCTTGTCCAGTTCCATTAGCAACTCATCATTTAGCGAAATTGAGACAATTGGCATGAGTGAATTATTATTAAATTTTTTATAAACATAGTCATGAAAGTTATTAACTTTTTATACACTTATTAATAATTTTACGGCTGCAGCAAACATGAAGAGGTCAATTTTGGTTACAATTGGGGGGGCAATAGTTACAGCTATTGGTCTTGTGATATTAGCACAACAATCTGGATTTTTGCCTCAGACTGAATTTCCTAGTCAAAACACCATGATACCAGAATCTCAAGTTTCTAAAATCAAAGTAATTGCCTCATTTTACCCACTGTATGAATTCTCAAAAAACATTGCAGGAAACAGAACAGAGATCTCTGTATTCACACCAATAGGAATAGAACCACATGACTGGGAGCCAAGTACAGGAGATCTAGTGGCACTAAAGGAATCTGATGTGTTTGTGTACAATGGTGGGGGAATGGAACCATTTGCAGAAAAGCTAATTGACTCTGGCGAATACCAAAATGTTCTTTTTGTTGAAACCACACATGGAATTGATTTGATAAAAAGTAATCATACCATGTCAGAGAGTACAGATGAGAGGTATGAGGTTCCATATGATCCGCACATCTGGCTTGATCCTGTTCTGGCAAAAGATCAAATCATAATGATAAAAGATGCGCTGCTCAAAGTTGATGCAGACAATGCGCAATATTATGAGGATAACGCAAATACATACTCTATACAACTTGATGGACTAGATTCCAAAATAAGAGCCGAGCTGTCAAATTGCAAAAAAAATACAATCGTACCATTTCACAATGCATTCACGTATTTTGGTAATAGATATGGAATAGAAATTCACTCGTTATCTGGAATTGTGCCGGAATCTGAGGCAACCGCAACTGATCTAAAGGAGCTAGTTGACTATATCAAAGAAAACCAAATCAAAATAGTATTTGCAGAGGAACTAGTTGATCCAAAACTAGCCCAGATACTTGCAGATGAATCAGGTGCACAAATTCTTATGCTCAGCCCACTGGAAGGAATATCACAAGACGAGCTTGCAGAAGGAATATCATATATTGATAAAATGGAAGAAAATCTAAAGAACATCAAAATAGCCTTGGAGTGCACATGAAAGCTCTCGAAGTATCTGATGTTTCAATATCGTACAATGGAAGTCTTGCAATTGACAAAGTAAAATTTAGCGTCGATGAGGGGGATCTATTAGGTATAGTTGGACCAAACGGTGCTGGCAAAACCACATTGTTTCGCGCAGTTTTGGGCCTGCAAAATTATTCTGGTATGATCAAATTATTTGGTTATGAGGGAAAAAAATACTATCCATTATTGCCATTGATTGGATACGTATCACAAAAAGTAAACTTTGAACCAAACTTTCCTGCAACTGTATCTGAGGTAGTTGCAATGGGATTGTTGTCTGAAATAAAACTGAAAAAAATCTCTACTCTTTTACAAAGTTCCGGCTTTACCTGGAATCGAGTCTACAAAAAATTAAACAAAAATAGTGATAAGGTTTTAGAGGCATTAAAGACTGTAAATCTTGATTTTCTAAAGGACAGAAGAATTGGACAGCTCTCAGGTGGTGAGATGCAACGAGTTTTTATTGCAAAAGCATTGGTAAAGGATCCGATTTTATTAATTCTGGATGAGCCGGTAACTGGGGTAGACGTTGAAACTCAGAACAAATTCTATAGTGTTATTAAAAAAATCAACGAGGAAAACAAAATCACCATAGTCTGGTCATCACATGATCTGGAAGCCATTGCCAAGCTTGCAAACCATGTAGCATGCATGAATAGACAAATGTTCTTCCATGGACAAAAAGAAGAATTTTTCTCAAACAAGGACTTGCTCAAAACATACACAGAGTCTGCAATGCAGATGCACATGCACCATCATTGAATCATGACACTTGAGATCTTTGGCTATGCATTCATGCAAAAGGGGCTAATCGCAGGCTCGGCCATTGCCATAATCTGCTCTTTGATGGGCACGTTTTTGGTTTTGCGTAGATATTCTCTTTTTGGTGATGCGTTATCACACATGGCGTTCGGTGGAATATCTGTTGGAATGTTTGCAGGCATTTATCCACTGTGGACTGCATACGCAGTTTCGATTTTGGGTGCACTTGGCATGACGAAACTTAGAAAAAGCGCCAAGATCTCGGGCGATGCAGCAATTGCCGTATTACTGGTGTCGGGATTTGGAGTTGGCGTGTTGTTAATTTCTGCTACTGGTGGATTCTCAGTTGATCTATTTAGCTTTTTGTTTGGAAGCATACTTTTGATCAGCAACGAAGACACCATGCTAATTCTTGCAATTAGTGCCGGTGTGATCATATCGCTTGTGGCATTGCGTAAACATCTACTACATTTTACATTTGACGAAGAACAAGCAAAGGTAAGCGGTCTGAATGTTGACCGACTAAACTATGTCTTTGTAATAATTGCCGGAGTCACAGTCATTACATCCATGAGACTAGTTGGAATCTTGTTAATCTCTGCGCTAATTGTTCTACCAAATATCACCAGTATGCTTTTTGGCAAAGGATTCAAGCATACAGTTCTGATATCAATATTGATTTCCGTCTTTTCTGTGATATTTGGCATAATGTTGTCGTATTATCTGGATTTGGCACCATCTGGTACAATAGTGATGATCTCAGTTGCGATACTGGTTGGAACCCTTGCAGCAAAATACCTAGGCGTGATAGGCAAAACACCAATGCTCAAAACTATCTAGTGAAGTGGGTGAATATCACGTTATAGTTCAAAAAAACTAATCTATCAGCGAATCCAGCCTGCGTTTATCGCGGATGCTTTTTACAAAAAACAACGAGGTCGCTATTATTCCAGCAGAAATGAGGGGGGCGGCAAGCTCGGAATATTGCATAACAAATCTCTGCGTTTGTGGCGTGATATTTACCTGTGAGATTTCAGATATTGCAACATGGCCAAGCTTGTTTGAGCGTTGTTCTACAAACCAGACGTTTCCATCCTTGTCACTGATTAAAAATTGTGTGAATGTGGTCTGAGTAGGAATGTTTAGCTCCGCAAACCCTCTTTTTTGTGGATCATAAATCCCAAGCTTGTCAACTGTGTGTTGAGCAATCCAAATATTTCTAAATTTGTCTAGTGCTAGTGCAAATGGCAACGCGTTTGTATCAGTGACAGTCACCACCGAACTAAATGTCTCCAAATATGGATCGAATCTGAGTATTCTCAAAGCAGTATGCTCTGATATTAGCATGGTTCCATCTTGATCAAATAACAAGAAGAATGGTTCCTTTAGTGGCTCAGATGGTATGAACTCTTGTATAATTCCAGTAGTTGGATTGATCACTCCAATTTTTCCTCCTTGTGATTCCGCAAACCAGATCATTCCATTTTGATCTCGTGTTAGTGCAACTGGACCAGCCGGGTTGGTTGGAATTTTATATTCGTGGAATTCTTCTGACTCTACATCATATTTTAGTAACATGTGCTGATCTACTAGCGCAATCCAAAGATTTCCGTCATTGTCTGTTTCAAGTGAGATTGGAATCGACTTGATTGGTAGTGGAATTGTGTGGAATTGTTCTAACTTGATATTAAAATAACCTATTTTACTGTCTGGTGTATCTGTGAACCAAACTTTGTTGCCATCCAGCTTGAGAAAGACTGTGGTCTTGCCTTCAAATTTGTATTGAGCAAATTGTTTCTCTGATATGGAAAACTTCCATAGTTTTGGTTGTGATGAATCGCTAATCCAAATGGTATCATCTCCATCATATGCTGGATATAGTGGCGCGGCACTTTCTGGCAGCTCATACTCCGTAGTGTCTATTTTTAGCTCGGAGATGCGAGGTTTGACTAGAACTGCAAAGCCAGCACTCTCATTTGGGTTGTCTTTTCTTTGTGTATCTAATTCTATGTTCCATCTTTCAGAGAATCCAAATGTGATCTCTCCTTCATATTTGTCGTCTATTTTGGTAAGTGGGATTTCAATGGGAGAGATATTTTTTTGTGGATTGGATACTTTGGCTTTGATTTCTATTATGCCGCCAAGCGGGCTATCTTCAAGATCGAGTGCAGAAACAGAGATCTTGTTTGTACCGGTTTTTAGTGGTGTAATGCTTACTACAAATTTCGAGTTTTCTGAAAATACAAACGTGCTAATCTCATCTGGGATTTGTGATCTTGTCTCTTCACCTTGGCTTGTTGGTAATGAGGAGTTTGTTAAAAGAGCAACCACACCAAGTAGAATGATGCCCAGTATTGCTTCAGTCCTAAGAGATCTCCTGAGTTTTTGATGTACTGATATGTTTGAATTTAATGATCTTTCTCCAGTTTTTTGAATTTTGAATTGGTTGTATCCGCCAAGTGCAACCATTGCCAAGCCAATTGTTATCTTTCCAATGATCAATAGGCCATAATATGACTGGCTGAGTAATTCCACATCGTCCTCTAAGAGCCATAACAAAATAGGTCCCGTGATTATAACAATTCCAAGCGATACGATGATCACGGAAGAAAACCTTGGAATCATCAAAAGGCTAGCAAGTTCCTTTTTAGTATTATCCAGCTTTGTAAATGCTGGTAGTAGAATAAATCCAAAAAAGATAACACCGCCAATCCATATTGATGCTATCAAATTGTGAATATAGTCAATTATGATTGCAGAGAGTTGTTCGCTTGCGGCTCCATGGCCAATCACAGTTGTAGTGCCAATCAGTGCCAGTGAGAGGCCAAATATCATTAGTTGTTTTTTTGTTGAAGCGGCAGTCTTGTTTTCAAGCAAGAACCATACAGCAAGCAAAATCACGGTTAGGCCCATGCGTATTATCCAAATCATACCAAATGATGTCTCCAGAACGTCAGAGGCAGAAACTTGGAGACGTATTGTCTGAATTGCAAGCATCAAAATGTTTGATGCAAAGATCCCAAACAGAGCAATGCCTGTTATTGTTGAAAATTTACTGTGAAAGAATTTTTGAAAGTCAGTGTTTTCTTTGATCCATGATCTGCTTTGACCTCCCCTCCAAATTAAGAGAGATGAGATTGCAGCACCAAGAACAATTACTTGACCCACTATTCCTGGAAACCTAGCCCCTGCCTCTGGAAAGTAAATCTCTTGTTCAACTGTGATTTCTGGTGGTAGAGGTAACTCTACGTTGCCAATTCCAAACACGAATGCATATGGTACCAGATGACCATCAATTTTGGAGAGAACTTTGGTTGAAACAGTATATACACCATCTTGTAATGATGGTGTGGTTACAACAAGTGATGAGTCGCTTCCCTGAAAATAGTTAGTATCTTTGTTGTCTATCTGGTTCCCATTATTATCAAAAATCTTGATATAGCTAAAGTCAAGATCAACTGCTTCTGAAAAATCAATTGTTACCTGAGTTAGACCTGCACCTATATTTGTGGATGCTTTTGGATTAGAGTCAACGATCAATGGATGTGCATATACAAATGGAATTACTGATACAAAAAACAGCAAAAATACAGCTAGAATTTTTTTCAATTATCATCCAATGGTCAATTTGCTAATTTAAACAATCTACGTCTGATGGTTCTGCTAGTTTCACAAAGTAAATAACTTGACTTCGAGTAATTAATACATGAAAGCACAGATTCTTTTCGCCCTGACAATAATTTTGATATCTGGTGTTTCTCCAATATTTGCGCACAAAACCGTAATAGTTGATCGGTATGAGATCGAAGTTGGTTGGAGGGATGAGCCACCACTTGTGAGCCAGCAAAACGCAATTACTTTTGCAATCACTACTGAAGAAGGAGATGGAGTGAGCGCTGGTGTGACAAATGCATTCAAAGACCTCGCTGCTACTATAAAATCGGGAAATGTGCAAAAACAACTTGATATTCTCTCTGATGCAAAGACAGGTCATTATTACTCTAAAATCATACCAACGCAGACAGGATCGTTAGCAATCGAGCTGAAAGGAACCATAAGTGGCGTCGTAGTAAATGAGCAAATCCAAGTTGAAGATGTAGAAAACATCAACATCATTGCATTTCCATCAACTGATGCAACTGGATTGCCTGACTTGGCCAAAATAAAGAACACGTTAGGTCAGCTTCAACAAGATGTTGCACAAATCAAACAAGGAGGACAATCTGGTGGAGATTCTGGCAAATCATATGATTATGCTGTATTTGCAATGGGCCTAGGAGCTGCAGGCGTAATAATTGCAGTAATTAGTCTGATAAAAAGAAAATAGAGAATTCTAAAGTCTTGGAATTACTTTAGATCGTGCTGTTATGGCAACAATGCTTACTATGGCAGATGCCAAAATAATCATTGCAAGTGGACCAAATTCTGGAACTACTTGAGCAGATACTGCTTCACCCTTTGGATCTGTCCAATTTACCTCGTCATCTGGCAATCCTATTCCTAGTATTGTGACTTGGACATCTAGTGGACTATCAGAGCCTAGAGCAGTTGTTGTAAATTCTGTAACTCCGCTGTGTGCGTGTTGTCCTGTTTCTGCAAGAACTTCTTGATCGTCTTGTGTTGCAGTGACTTCAAAGTTAACATGCTCAATTGAGTTTCCGTCAGCGTTTACGAATTCTACTGTTACTAGAGCTTCTTCGCCTTCTGCTGGAACATCAGAGTCAATGTGTACTATGATAGATCCGTCTTGTGACATTACCATTGCACCATGAGCTTCGTGATCATGGTCTGCATCGTCATCTCCGTGAGCTTCTTGGACAATTACCATGCCTTTCATCCATGGATGTACTAGGCAAAAGTATGGGTATTCACCTTCCTCTTCAAATGTATGAGAAAAGGTCATCCCTGACAAGAAAAGCTCACTGTCAAAGATTCCATCTGGACCGCCATTTTTTGGATCTCCGCTTGTTACAGTGTGTGAAGCGCTGTCGTCATTTGACCACGTTACTTCACTACCGACATCAATTGTTACTTCTGACTCGATGTAACATTCGTCGGTCTCTTCACATCCCTGTGAAGATGAACCTGCTGGGATGCTTACCTCAACAGTTACATGGTCTGCAAACGCTGGAGCAACCACCATAAAAGCAAATACTACCAAAATGGAGCCTAATGCTATTGTCTTCATTGGATTCTCTGTGATCGCAGGCGAATAAAAATCCTTATTCTGATTTACGTCCGTGTAACTTTACAATAACTAGTGCAGGTATGCCAAAGTAAATTCCTGCATTTAATAGAATAATCCCAATTCCATATCCTAACATTTCTTGCTCTGAATCAATATCGACATAATTAAGAATTGACAGGGTAGAAAGCATTGGGGTTATCATGCCTTTGACTGCTTCCCTGAATACTGGGTTTTGCCTTTCCAGATCAGCTACTGCCGGGCTAAATGCATAGTAAAACTCGTTAAAGCCTGCCATGAAGGCAGTTCCTGAATTTGTATTAAAGAGGATGCCATCCCTGATTTCTCTTAACATCT
>JBQTIZ010000026.1:0-7223 GCA_052387615.1 Candidatus Nitrosotenuis sp.
AACAGTAGTAGTAACTGGCGAGCCAATACTCAAACCAATTCCATATACCAACATCATGTACCAATCAATCATCATTGGCGTTGGATATGTAATCACATTTGCAACTCGCCCCTGGCAAGTAATCTAACCAACACACCCTCTTTTCATTTTATTATACTCAGCCAGAGAAACGACTTTATGTTATAATCCTCAAGTTGGGCTATGAATTGGCCCGGCTTGGGTAATCCTGCCAAAAGAAAAGATACCATACGATATCTAATAATAACTGCTGCAATAGCCATATCAATTGGAACCGCCAGTATTTTCATTCAGCAGTGGCTTAGCTTAGATAATCCACTAAGAGTATGCATCAATGACGTTGACTCGGAATACAAGATCACTGCAATAATGGAGCTCTATGTCGACAAGCAAAAAGTCGAGATACCTGCAAACATTGGAAACAACGAAAACTGCAGGCATTCATTATACACTCTAACAAATGATGGTGTAATTCATGCCGAATGGAAACAAGAATATCCATTTGAGATAGGCCATTTCCTGTGGACTTGGACCACGTATCACGAGAATGGATTCCCAATGCGAGACATGAATGAGAAAGAATCAAAGATTTACATTGACGGTAAAGAATCCTCAAACTTTATCCGAGAACCGTTGGTTAATGGTGCTCACTATCGTGCTGAATTCTTCACAAAGAATTACGATAAAGCAAGCGAAAACGACTTTCTACCGCCAAAGTAAATAATCAAAACAACACCTACAGAACTTAGAATAATCTAAAAAGAATGAAAAAAGAGGTTTTTTACCAGTATTTTCCGTTGTCTGGTATCAAACCGATACCTTCTCTTTCAAAGTGTCTGTCTAGCTCATCAACCCATCTTTCACGGTTGTCTTTGTATGACCAGCCATGTACTCTTAGCCAATACGATATGATTCCTAGAAGGAATACAGTAAACATCATTGTGCCAAAGATGTAGACCATGACATCATAGAACAATGGGTCATAATTTGGTCCCAATTGTCCAAATACGGTAGACAGAATACTGAACACTGTACCGAATAATGGAGTCATTAAATTAATGACCTCATAATGTGCGATATATACATTTCCCTAATACTCAAAACCTAATGATGATCGCTGTCGCTAGAGATAATTCAATAAAATGGAAAAAGAGAAGTAGGTTTATCCTCTTCCTTGAGCTGCGTATCTTCCGGCTCTTCCTCTGAAGAAGAATGCTGCTGCAATTCCTCCAAAGACGGCTGCTGCAATAGCAGAAGCCCCCAAGACACCGTCAGCTGCTAGGTATGGAGTGCCAGAACCTGTTGCAGGATTGTTAGATGCAGACTCGACACGTTCTCTTTGAAGTTTTAGTGCTTCTTCAAGTGTGTTTTTGCCTGTCTTGCCTGAATCCTGATCAACATTGCCCATGTATTGGGCAAATGCTTGTCCTGTCAGTCCCATTGATATTACGGCTGCAGCGATGATTGCTGCTCCGAATAGTGCTTTATTCATAGTGTTTACCTGTGTTTTTGGGGCTATGGTTTCTATTTAACTTTTTTCTAATCGTCAGCTTTGGTAATTGTTTTGGGGTAACGTTTATGTTAGTTCCAAGATCAGAGCCGCCATGGGACGTGTACATACCCACAGACATGGACAATCGCACTCTACAAGACCAATCACACAGAGAACACCATCTTGGGTATCGACTAGCGCAAAAGAAGTAGAGGAACTGGTTGTAAAGTATGGAAAAGACGGCATTCCAATGAGTCAAATAGGAATAAAGCTTAGGGATCAGCACGCAATTCCATTGGCAAGGATGATTGCAAAAAAATCAGTCAAGAAGATCCTAGAAGAAAATAACGTCAGGCCAGAGATCCCAGAAGATCTAAACAACATTGTCAAAAAGGCAATCAATCTTCAAAAACACCTAAAGAACAACAATTCCGACAAACGAAATGTCAGATCGCTTGAGCTAATAGAGGCAAAAGTGCACAGAATTTCCACATACTATAAAAGAATTGGCGAGCTCCCACAAAACTGGAAATATAAGTCCGTAGTAGCCCAACTTGAATAATGGGAAAAAATCTCGATCAGCATTTATCAAATTTTAGCGATACAATTTTAGATCATATCAAAAATGGTAAAGACATCTCCGTTGTGACTCACATTGACTGTGATGGCTTGACATCCGGTGCCATAATTACAAAGGCGCTGATTCGTGCAGGTGCCAAAGTAACGGTTCGAACCGCCAAGGAAATGAGTCTGCAAGTCATCAAAAATATGAAATCTGACTCTCGCGACTTTCACGTAATTACAGACCTTGGGGGAGGATTTGCAAAACAACTCAACGAGTCACTAGACCAAAATTGGTTTGTCTTGGATCATCATGAGATTCCAGAGGAGGAGCATGACAATGATTGTGTGATAAATGCGTGGAAATATGGAATCAATGGTGGAACTGAAATCTGTGCTGGAGGCATGGCATTTTTGGTAGCAAAGTCTCTCGATAGAAGAAATCAAGACTTGGCACCAATAGCAGTTGTTTCTGCACTTGGCGACAGACAAGATCAGGGAGAAAAGAAATCATTTTTGGGCAAAAATTTGGACATTATAGAGGATGCAAAAAGTCTTGGTAGCCTCCAAGTCGACATGGACTTGCTTTTGGTTGGCCGAGAGACAAGACCACTTGTTGATGCACTTGCATTTACATCACAGCCGTTTATTGAAGGATTAACCTGGAATAGGGATACATGCCTTTCTCTTTTCAAATCTGCTGAAATCAGCCTCAAAGACGGCGGAAGGTGGAGAACCCCATCAGATCTTACAGGTGATGAAAAGCGATTACTGATAGAATCAATTACCAAGTTTGCAAGCTCACAAAACGCCACTCAGATAATGGAGGAATTAATTGGTTACACCTACACATTTCCAGCGGAGGAAAGACGAAGCTTTTTGCGTGATGCGCGCGAGTTTTCCACGATGCTAAACTCTTGTGGAAGAATTGGCAGATCTGGTGTTGGAATTGCAATATGTATGGGTGATAGAAACAGGATGCTCCAAGAGGGAGAAAACATTCTGCTGGAATATAGAAAATTAATTCGAGACTACATGAATATTTTGACAAACGAGCGATGGCGAACAAACGACTCGGCAAGATGTGTCATGGTGAATGGTGAGGGAGTAATTCCAGAGACCATGACTGGAACAATTTCATCATTGTTGGCCGGCTCTCCAAAGAATGCAGGTAAAATCATCATTCTTAGAACAAACAGTGAAGAAAACACGATCAAGTTTTCATCACGCAAGTCAATTGGCTGCAAGACAGACGTCAATCTTTCTGTATTGATGAAGTCAGGTGCACAAAAATTCAATGGGATTGGTGGAGGACATGATGCAGCAGCTGGCGCAAAAATAACAAAGGATAAGCTTGATGGCTTTCTTGACTTTTTAGAAGACAGTGTAAATGGAAACCACAATAAGAATAGCAATTAATCACATTACAAAGCAAAAGGCTGATACAATAATGGCAGCCTTGGAGCCTGACAATGTGGATTTTCCGGAAGGACTGTCATTTGAGATGGAAAATCTTGATAATGCACTTGTTTTTAATTTCCACAGTGCTGGTAATATGAAAACACTAACTGCCACAATTGACGAGGTTTTAGCTCATGTGCAGATGGCACTCAAAGTGATGGAATGATGCTAGACCCAAAGCTGATCAAAGAAAAGCCCGACATCATTCGCAAAATGCTAGCAGACAGGCACGTCCAGTTTGACTTGGATGCTCTGGTCAACATTGATTCTAAACGACGGGATCTAATCATAAAGACAGACGAGTTGAGAAAGCAAAAAAACATAGTCGCTGCTGAAATTGCAGCCAAAAAAAAGACAGGCCAAAATGCAGATGCTGCCATTGCTCAAATGCAGACAGTCTCACAGGATCTGCAATTACTTGAAGATGAGCAGATCAAAGTTGGAGTGGATTATGACAGACTTGCAATGACAATGCCAAACTTGGTTCATGAGTCAGTCCCAATTGGTGTTGATGATTCTGCAAATGTTCAAGTACGAAGTTGGGGTACAGTTCCAAAATTTGATTTTAAGATCAAAGACCACATTGACATGGCACAAGACTTGGGTCTTGTTGATTTGGAACGGGCTGCAAAAACTGCTGGTGCGAGATTTTACTATCTGAAAAACAATCTGGTAAGACTAAACCAAGCGCTGATTCATTTTGCTCTGGATTTTTTGGCAGAAAAACAATATGGATTGATTCAGCCACCATACATGATTAATCGAAACTCCATGGAGGGTGCAATAATTGCAGATGATTTTGAGAATGTGATTTACAAAGTTCAAGACGAGGATTTGTTTTTGATTGGTACATCGGAGCACTCTATTGCTGCAATGCACTCGGATGAAATCCTAGAAGGAAAAGACCTTCCAATTAGATATGCTGGCGTGAGTCCATGCTTTAGAAAGGAAGCTGGTGCGCATGGCAGAGACCAGAAGGGAATTTTCAGAGTGCACCAGTTTGAAAAAGTAGAACAATATGTTTTTGCAAGACCTGACGAGTCTTGGAAAGAACATGAAAGAATGCTTGCGGTAGCGGAGGAGTTCTACCAAAAACTCGAAATTCCGTACAGAATCATGTTGCTATCAAGCGGAGACCTGGGCAAGGTTTCTGCAAAAACATATGACCTCGAGGCATGGATGGCAGGCCAAAACTCGTATCGCGAAATTGTATCATGTTCCAACTGTCTTGATTTTCAGACAAGAAGACTAAAGATAAGATTCCGAGATAAAACCAACGAGCAAACTCAATACCTTCATTCGCTAAATAGCACACTTGTTGCAACCACGCGAACACTTGTTGCAATAATGGAGAATTTTCAGACAAAAGACGGACACATCAATGTGCCAAAGCCTTTGCAGAAATATCTCGGATCAGGCGTGATTTAGTTAGTACAATTATATTTTGGATTCAGGGTCGCTTAATAATTGGCTCGTAGAAAGGGTGGAAAAGTAAAGGACAAGTGGCGTGAGAAAAAATGGGTCACAGTAATTGCACCAGAGTCGTTTAACAATGCACCGCTTGCATACATACCAATTACTGATGAACAAAAAGCAATTGGCCGTGTAATCGAGGTTACACTCTTTGATATTCTAAAAGGAGATCCTTCACAGTACCAATACAAGATTTACTTCCAAATTAGCAAAATTGAAGGAGACAAGGCTTATGCTATTTTCAAGAGATATGAGTATGCTAAAGAATTTCTTCGAAGACTCATTCGACGTGGCTCTAGCAAGGTAAGCTTTGTAATGAATGTAAAGACAAAAGACAACTACCTATTCAGACTCAAAGTAATAGCACTGACTCATAAAAAGCTCAACACATCACGCAAACATGCATTGCGATTAATCGCAAGAGATGTAATGAGCAAGACAGTTCCAGAGATGACAATTGATCAATTTGTGCAGGCGACATGCTATGGAAAGGTAAATTCCGACTTCATGGCAGCGGCCAAAAAAGTCATCCGTATGAGACACGTAGGTCTTGAAAAAGTAAAGCTAATCAGAACAGCAGAAGCTCAAGTCACACTACTAGAAGCATAGCCTACTCATGGAAAAAAGACTTGAGGTAGAGATTCAAGTTATCATACATGCAACCGAAGACACTCGAAAAATCTTTGATGCATTTCAAAAGGTGTTTGACTTGGAACAAGACGATTTCACAATACAAAACCTTCAAGGACACTATGAAAATCCAATTGCCCTAGTGCACGGCACGATAAAAAAGAAAAAAGCTACACACTTTGTCAAGACTCTAATATCAAACATTCCAAAAAATGAGATAGAGGAAATAATTGAGGATTTGGAAAACAGATGTGATGGTTCCGGATTATATCTAAGAATTTCAAAGCAATCACTCATCCAAGGAAAGATAGAGCCTGCTGATCAGGATCCGATAAAGCTGAAAATTTACACGCCAATCTACATACAAAAGGATCTCATCAAGACTTATTCTGAAATACTCACAAACACAATTTAATATCATTTAGAGTAGTAACTAGTTGGGAATGAAGAGCTACAAAGCCGCTCCAGTCTGAGCAATACGCAAGCTGTGAAGACGCCGCGACGATCTGACCCAAAAAATAATTCAAGATTGTTTTAAATAATGTCGTTTCAGCTGTCTCATAGTGAAAGCGGATTACGACCTGATTGTAGCTGGTGGAGGACTTGCAGGGATGATAGCTGCACACTCTGCTGCGCATTATTCTAATCAAAAAATATCAATTCTTGTAATAGACAGAAATCCGCCAATCTTGCTTGGCAGAAAGTCAATCAGCGGATGGGTTTGCGGAGACGCAGTATCAAAAGAAGCGGTCGATTACATGGGAAGCCATATCAAAGTTTCATGGGGTGCACCAGAAATTGAGCACAAAGTAAAGGGCGTGATGGCACTATCGCCAGACAGAGAGACATCTATCCCATTTGATGGGGATGGATTTTTGTTAAACAGACAACAACTGCCTCAGACTCAATACAAAGAGGCACTAAAACGCGGAATCAATGTAGAGTTTGAGATAAGCCTGACTGGGCTCCTATACGATGGAAATCAAGTCATTGGTGTTGAAGGATCGGATAAAAAAACAAACCAGCCTTACAAAAAAACTGCCAAGGTTGTAATCGACGCAACCGGTGTTACCTCAATGCTGAGAAACCAAATTAAGAACACTACAAAAATGGAAAGAAAGATCGACAGAGCTGACCTCGAATCCACTGGGCGGCACATTATGTATTTTGATCAAGGAGAAGATGATTTGTCGGAATTTGATCCTGATTATTGTTTAATTCATTTGGACCAGGATATTGCACCTGGCGGCTATGGTTGGGTCTTTCCAAAGGGCAAAAACAAGGTAAACATTGGTCTTGGTGTTGAAAAAACAATTCTAGATAGAAGAAACAAAAGACTTGGCAAGCGCGACGACGTCACCGGTTTAATCAATCAATATGTTGCAAGAAACAGAGCAATCAAAAATCCAAGACTCTCAACTGATCCATCAGATGCACACAATGCAACTGGAAACTTTCAAGTCTCTGTTAGAAGACAAAACGATTGCATGGTTGCAAATGGATACATGTTAGTTGGTGATTCTGCATGGATGCCAAAACCGCTTGACGCTGGAGGGATTGGTCCTGCACTGATTGCTGGATCTATAAT
>JBQTIZ010000027.1:0-6957 GCA_052387615.1 Candidatus Nitrosotenuis sp.
GAGGCATTTGGACAAAACGAAAAGCAAGCAGGTGATTATGCTGAAGATATCGCTGCACAAATGCTAGCATCATCGCTTGGAATCAGATTCGAGTTGGACAAATCATGGGACGAAAAAAGAAATCAATGGAAGATTTCAGGTGAGATTTACAAATCAATGAACGTAACCCAGACTGCGGTAGGTGATAGCAAAGGACGTTGGACTACAGTGTTTTCTGCAGCAGTTTTGATTATTTAGCTTTAATTCCTTTCAAATAATACACGACAGCTCCTGTAGCTGCCGCACCAATTCCTGCCAGAATTGCAATCTCTGTTAGTCCAATTGATGCTAGGATGGTTGAGCCTTGCTCACCAAATTCTATTCTCAGATCAGAGCTGTCTGCAGAAAACTCCTTGCCAAAAAGGTACATTGCCTCAATTTTTTTTCCTGAATCTGAATTGAAGAACCATCCACTGGTTTCCAAGTCTGATGGCACGGTTTGGTTGTTTCGTATTGCATGCTCAATCACGCTGTTTGCAGTAGCCTTTGAGGTTTCATCAGCTGGCAGTATGACAACATGTACAATAGAATTTAGCGGGAAAAATCCAACTTTGTAATAGTCTGATTTTTTGATCTCACTTACTTTGAGATACTTTAGCGGCTCTACTTGAGTTATGCTTTTTGCCACGTTTGTATATTTCTCAGATACCTTTAGCTGCATTATGGAGATAGGTCCTTGCGGTATTATGGTAAATGTGACTGTGGACGAGTCATCTTTTGATAGGGTTTGAGCTATATCATAAAATCCGCCGAGATTTCTAATCTGGCTTGGAATGAGCGGAGCTGAAATTCTGTTAAACATAAAATCTGTGCTTTGGTATGGCGCAGTATAAACCGCAGAAACAGTTCCACGGCCAGAGACCTGCCCCTGGGTTTCTAATGCTTGGTTTGTCTTGTCATCATAATGAATAAAGACAGAGTGGAATTTTGTATCAAAGCCAAAAAATTCATTGACATCATCAATTATGGCATCTCCAGCAAGTCTTGCCTTTTCCTGTGCTGCCTTGATTCCACCTTCTCCCTCGATTCTTTTTACATTAATCATGATGCAAATCTGGTCCTGCACTCCAAGCACACATTGATTTTCGTTTGTGATCACCACTGCAACTACAGTAGAGTTGCGAATTTTCTCATCTAGTGCTGGGGGGATCTGGAATTCGTGAAGCGATGTTGTCTGCAAGGACACTGAAGCAGTAACGTTGTTTGATAGTTTCTGATCCACAAATATCGTGGCAGTCTCGTGTAGTGTTGCAAATCTTGGCTCTTCGGCAAATGTCAAGCCTGCATATGAGAAAATTAAAACTGTAAAAGCTATTGCAAAAATGTGGTACACAAATTTGGCATCGCCAGTTTTTACTATTAACTTTGCGCAAGAATCGTCATTTGCAAATCAAAGGTTTAAATTCGAATAATCAAAAAGCCACATTGACATCGATTCAAACCGTTCGGGGAACAAAATAATGACTGGCAGCCAGTGCGTAAAGGCTGCCAGCCCCATTTTACTTGATTAAAACTAGTTCTTTTACCTGTGATTTGATATAATCAAAGCCATCTTGCCAGAACTTGGCAGCGGATATGTTAATCCCATATTGGCTTAGCAGGGCTTCTGGCTTTTTAGAGCCACCTGCTGCCAAGATCTCTATGTATGTTTTCTCAAATTTTTTGCCCTCTCTTTGGTACATTTGGAATAGTGACAATGAGAGTAAATTGCCAAATGAATATGCATAACAGTAAAACGGCGTGTGGAAAAAATGTGGAATACAGCTCCACTCTATTGCAAAGTCATCGGATAATTCAATGGAATTTGCAAACTGGGATTTTAGATTTGCAAGATACGTCTTGGATAGTTCTTCTATTGTGGTGCCGTCTGCAATTTGCTTGTGGGCATCAACTTCAAAAATGGTAAAAAATGCTTGCCTCATTACAGTTGCATAAATGTCGTCTATTTTCTCAGACAGTATTGCAGCTTTTTCAGTATCTGACATTTTGTCTACAATGTTATCGTATAGCAATAATTCTGAAAACGTGGATGCAGTCTCTGCTAGTGGCAATGATGCCTCTGATACTAGGATTGATTGTTTTGATGCTGCCTGACTATGTACTGCATGACCCAATTCGTGCGCGAGCGTGAACACATCCTTTGACTTTCCGGCATAGTTTACCAGAACATATGGCGTTATCTTTGGTGATACTGTACTACAAAATGCCCCATCTCGTTTGCCTGGCCTGATTTGCGAGTCAATGTGGTTTTGGGAGAATATCTTTTCTGCGTGACTTGACAGTGTGGGGCTGAACTTGTTTAAAGAATCCAGTACTAGCTTTGAAGCCTTTTCATAGGAATAATTTTTTTCTTTGAATTTTTTTGCACTAGGCGCATACAAGTCGTATCGTCTTAGTTTTTTTAATCCGAGGGATTTTGCCTTGAATGCAAAGAATTCATGAAATACTCCAGAGTTTTTCTTGCAAACATCAAGCAGGATACGTGTGGTTTTATCATCAATATCATTTCCGATGTTTCTGATTGATATTGGCGAGGAATACTTTCTGATTTCAATTCCCTCGTCTTTCCAGTTTAGAACTAGATTTTGGTAGATTTCGCCCAAGACTCCCTTGTTGATATGGTACTTGCCAAGCAGTGTTTGATACGCAGTCTTTCTAAGATTCGGGTTCGTGCTTCTTACTAGAACACTTAGCTGCTCTCGTGTTAGCTTTTTCTTTTTGCCATTAATTGTAATAATGTACTCGAATGCATTTGTTATCTTGTCGTATAGTTTGACTAGAGCAGTAGAGCCTGTGACATCTAACGTGTTGATGATTTTTTCTTCCGGCTCTGATAAGGAATATTTTGCTAAAAGACGCTTGTGCCTTAGGTATTC
Organism: Candidatus Nitrosotenuis sp.; assembly: GCA_052387615.1. Lineage (GTDB taxonomy): Archaea > Thermoproteota > Nitrososphaeria > Nitrososphaerales > Nitrosopumilaceae > Nitrosotenuis. The sequence goes on from JBQTIZ010000027.1 coordinate 2,916, forward strand.
TTGCAGGTTTCCCGCATCCTTGATTAGGCGGTTTGCATTTCTTTCATCAATTTTGCGTTTCCACCACAAGTCAAAAAATAATGTCTTGTTTTCTATCTCTGATTCAAGTTTTGAGATTTTTGTTAAAAGTGATGTTGCCTCGTCTGATTGGGTGTCTGATGAATACAATAACGATGCATAGCCGCCAAGCCTGCTTGCGTCTTCGGCCAGATCTTCAATATTTCGTATGATTTTGAAAAAATCCTTGGATGTTATGGTTGGCCTTAGCGTTGATTTTATGCGCTCAAAATCTTTGACCTTGGCCTCTAGTACTGAGATCTGCCTTGCAAATTCGGGGGACTTGTGATCAGATGCAAGCTCTGTCAAACTCCATCTTCCCTGCTTGTACATTTGCAATTTGCCTGTAATTTTTCCTCTATATCACTATTCTAACGACTAAAATATCGCACCAAATCCTGACTAGTTGGACCGATTGTCTAGTTGGTTAGGATGACGCACTCACACTGCGTAAGGATGTACACCATCCCGCAAGGGTCGTGGGTCCGAATCCCACTCGGTCCATTATTTTTCCAAAACAAGAAACATTTGATTTTTGGCCATAGCTTCATAGGTTATGAGGTGTTTATTTTCTTGGCACAAACTCACGCTATAATATCATTAGGAACACTTGTAAACTATTGAGAATTAAATCCCAGATACTACTTCTAGTGTCAACAATAGTCCTAATGTCTGTTGGACTTACAACATACTTTACGTATACCTGTCTAGTGTTGTTTGCTGGAAGCCTTGAAAATACAAAAATGAATGGGCTTGAGCAACACCAAATAACAATTATGATGATCGCAGCCTTAACGTCAATGGCTGGAATACTTGGAGCATTATTCATATCTAATGGGATTTCCAAACCAATACGTAAACTACAGCAGGCTGCTAAAAATGTGGAATCTGGAAATTTTGAAACTATCAATGTAATGCATACTAGTGCGGAATTTACTGATCTTACAAATTCATTCAACTCAATGATACACTCACTCAAAAAGACAGTAGCCCTTGAGGCCAAACTTGCAATTGCAGAAGAAAGACTAAAAACTGAAAAACTTGTAACTATAGGAGAGATTGCATCCCGCCTTGCGCACGATATAAGAAATCCATTAACCGTAATCAAATCTACCGTAGAGATTTTACAGCTGAAAAACAATGATGAAAAAGTAAAAGAAAAGCTAGACAGAATGACCCGTGCATCTGATACTATGAAATCACAAATAGATGGTGTAATGGATTTCGTTAGAACGAAATCATTAGATCTTGCCATTGTTAGCACAGATCAACTCTTTGACTCTGTCAAACAAACACTTGAAATTCCGGAGGGTATAGTGCTGTCTCTACCCAACGAACACTTCCAAATTCCATGTGACCAGAGAAAAATGGAAACATTGTTTGTAAATCTAATTACAAATGCAGTTCAGGCAATTGGAGAAAAAGGACATATTCAACTCAGATTAATTGATCAATTTGATAAACTGTTAATTGAGGTGGAGGATTCTGGGCCTGGAATCAAAGATGATGACTTCCCTCGCATCTTTGAGCCATTATTTACAACAAAACAAGAAGGAACAGGGCTGGGACTTTCAACATGTAAAAATATAGTAGAACAGCACGGTGGCACCATTTCGGCATATAATAATCCGACAAGATTTGTAGTAAAATTACCAAAATACATTGCGTCAGAAATAAAACAAATTTAAAAATAAAATATTGTATTCTTGACTCCTATACGCAGAATTGATAGATTATGTATCTCTTAATTTCTTCAGTGTCTTGTCCAAGTCGCTTATTGGGACTATCTTGATTGTGCTTATGGATGATATTCCTATGGCTATGCACAATTGTTCAATATCGTGAGCGCTTTTTGCATCTAAGATAATTATCCATTGATGTTCTAACACGGAGATGTAAAAACCAACAACCTTGGAAACAAAAAATTTTTTTTGGTTTGTTTTTAGCTTATTTTGAACTTGTAACAATATTTTCTTGCTACATTTATTGTTCAACGGACACGATTCTGGACTATGCGTTGCAAAAACTCCAAACAGCATTGAACTTATCCTGATTGCTTTCTATTAAAATATTGTTTTTCACTTGGCAGACAAAGGATAAAAACAAACGAAATTCAAAAATCTTTGTTGAAGGCATTAGTCTATGATGAATATGCAATAAATGATGATTATCAATCAATTCTGAAGATCAAAGAAATACCAGAACCCCATCCAAAATCAAACGAAGTTGTTATCAAAATAAAGGCCGCATCTCTAAACTACGATGATATTTGGGGAATGAGAGGGAATCCGCTCAAAGTACCTTTACCTCATATTTCTGGAACTGATGCCGCAGGAGAGGTCGTGGCAATAGGTGACGATGTACACCATATCAAGATAGGTGACAGAGTCGTATCTCATGGAAACATGTCCTGTCGCGTGTGTAGAAATTGCACTTCAGGACGTGAGTTTGATTGTAAACAACGCAAGGTCTGGGGATTTGAAACCGGTCCATTATGGGGAGGTTATTGCGAAATGACGCATCTACCAGAAGTAAATGTGGTAAAAATACCAGACAACGTGTCCTATGATGATGCCGCTGCAGCATCAATGACTATGATGACTGCGTGGCACATGCTTGTGGGTCGTGCAAAAATCAAACCAGGACAACTCGTTCTGGTGATGGGCGGAGGTTCAGGGATGGGCATGTTTGGAATTCAGATTGCAAAGCTATTCGGATGCACAGTAATAGCCACCGCATCCGGTGACAAGCTAGACAAGTGTACACAACTTGGAGCCGATTATGCAGTAGATCACAGAAAAGATGATTGGCACAAACAAGTATTCTCTTTGTCTAAAGAATTTACAAAACACAAAGATGGAATACCTGGACTGGATGTAATCTTTGAGCACATCGGCGGCTCACATTGGAATAAAGAACTAGCATTACTAAAATATGGAGCAACACTTGTCACAACTGGTGCCACAACAGGATATGATGTGACCTCCGATCTCCGACACATTTTCTTCAAAGGAACAAACATCTTAGGTTCTACTCAGGCCAGTAGAGCAGAGCTTGAAGATGCGGTATATTGGATGTCACAAGGAAAAATCAAACCTGTGATTGACTCTGTTTATTCATTTGAGCAAGCAGCAGAAGCTCACACAAAGATGCTAAAAGGCAATCTCTTTGGCAAAATTCTGATGAAGCCATGACTCGAATCGAAACAATTGATCTCGGCTCTCACAATATGTTGAATCATAAATGGTATGGCAATGCTTGTGCCGACTAATTCATGCCTGATGTAATGTGAAAGTCTGCCTGTTTTTTGCAAATTTGATTTCAAATTAGACAAAATTCTGAATATGTACTAACAAAGATGATGACTTGTTGATTTTTATTTATCAAATATGTTTAAAGCAAAAATCCAGAACATTTGATTATGCGAATACAACGCAAAATATTATTTGGGTTTTTGATAATTATTGCAATTACTGCACCAAATGGGATAATTGGGTCTCTCAAAATAGATACCAGCATATCCCATCTTGAAACTGACACAAAAACAACTCTTGATGATCTAAAAACAGCATCACATCTCAACAACTTGGCGATCTTCATACGATACTATGACGAGCTACTGACTCAGGCAGCTCGAAATTACGCATTTACATTAGATGAGAAATGGTCTACACTATACTTTGATTATGAGCCAAAACTCGATAAAACAATACAGGAAGCAATTGCCTTCAGCTCACAAAAAGAAAAATCTTTGTTCAATACCATAAACCAAGCAAATATTCTGCTTGTGGATCTTGAACACAAATCAATCAATCTAGTCAAAGAGGGAAAATCGTCTGATGCAATCGCACTTTTGGAATCTGATGATTATTGGAATGCAAAGAAACTCTATCATCAAGCGCTGGAAGAGTATTCGAAAGACAATGGTTCTGCATTTGATCAAACACTTGATGTTTCGACAACAAAGATGGATCAATCGATAAAA
>JBQTIZ010000028.1:0-14129 GCA_052387615.1 Candidatus Nitrosotenuis sp.
AAAACTTGGCCTACAAGGCGAGCAAACATTTGGCGGACGTGGAGTATCATACTGCGCAACGTGTGATGGACCATTTTTTAGAAATCAAGAGATTGTAGTAGTTGGTGGAGGTGATTCCGCAATAGAAGAGGCCACGTTTTTAACAAAATTTGCAAGCAAGATTCATCTAGTGCACAGGAAAGACCAGCTTCGAGCAAGTAAGGTAATGCAAGAGAGAGCATTTGTAAATCAAAAAATCCAATTCCACTGGAATTCCAAAGTCACAGACATTACAGGTGATCAAAAAGTACAGACGGTAGTACTAAGCGATGTAAAGTCGGGACAAAAAACCACATTACCAGTTGGCGGAATCTTTGTGGCAATTGGACATGAGCCAAATACAAAGATCTTTGCTAATAATTTAGATCTTGATGAACAGGGATACATCAAGCTGATGAATCACACTAAAACCAACATACTTGGTGTTTTTGCTGCAGGTGATGTACACGATCACAGATACAGACAAGCAATTACAGCGGCAGGTTTTGGTTGTATGGCTGCGATAGATGTCGACAAATATCTGACTGAGAATAAATCCTAACTAGCTCGAGTCAAACATACAATTACAAAAACCATTTTTGTTAAATACAATGATTAATGTGATCTGTAGTTAAAGATAAGCAATCTTTGACAGATTCTTTGCCTGTTTGAGATTTGCATCAAATTCTTCTTCTGTGAATATTTTTTGCTGAACATAAAGGGATTTGAATTTTCTTCCATCATCTGCAAATATGCCAACTACTACTCCTTCATCAATTTGATAGTTTTTCATTCCTGCATACACTGCAGCAGAAGATGGTGATACCAGCATCTTTTCTTTTACAAAAATTTCCTTAATTGCCGCAAATGCAGTTTCGTTGTTTATGGTAATCCAGTCATCAACTACTTTTTCTCGTCTTAGGAACAAGTCAGGTTTTGCGGATTCCTCAAAGTTTCGCAAGCCCTGAATCAGATGATTTTGTTGCGGTTGAACACCAATTGTCTTTATCTTTTGGTTTTGCTCTTTAAGATATGTAGAAATTCCAGTTACTGTTCCACCAGTTCCAACTCCAGTGAAAAAGTGAGTTATTTTACCTTCGGTTTGTTTCCAAATTTCAGGGCCTGTACCCTTGTAGTGACCCATAAAATTTGCTTCGTTTGAATATTGGTTTGGAGAATAATACTTGTCAGGACGTGATGATGCAATCGATGTTGCAAGCGCAATGCTTTGATCAGTTCCAGATCCCACCTTTGGACATAGATCATCGCTTGTCTCATATAATTTTGCGCCAAGATTTACGATTATCTTTTTTGTCTCCTCGGATGCCTTTTCTGGAATGACAATTTCTACTTCATATCCAAGCAAATTTGCAATTCCAGTTAGCGCTATTCCAGTATTGCCAGAAGTTGGTTCTATTATTATGGTGTGGCCGCGCTTTAGATTGCCCTTTTCTTCTGCGTCTTTAATCATCCAATAAGCTGCTCTGTCCTTGACTGATCCAAACGGATTGTGTCCCTCAAGTTTTGCAAAGTATTGTACCTTACTATTTGATAATGATTCTAATTTTACTAGAGGAGTATTGCCAATTCTGTCTAACGTATCTGCATCAAGTATAACTTTTGCCAGAAATTATTTCACCTTTTTTATGGAAAACTCTAGTTCGGTATCTTTTTTTTGTAAGGACAAAAGCTCATGTCCGTTTCTTTTAACCCAACGCGAAATATCTTCTTCTGCATTTGGATCATCTGCTAGAACAGTAAGTGTTTCCCCTACTTGCATTCGCTCTACTTCGATTTTTGTTCTAAACACAGGCTCTGGGCAGAACAAACCGCGAGCATCTAGCTTTTTTGTTGTGGTACTCATTGGTATTTCTCAAAGGTCAATTTGTCATATTAAAATCTATTTAGGATTATTGCTGTTTAGTTTTAGCTAACCTCAAAACTCGAGTGAGCCCAATTCAACGAATTGTTTGTGATTTTGACTTTTTCCAAACCATGTCATGACAGGATTTGATGTGTATTTCCCCATAATCTTATTAATCTGAATAACTCAATTATTCTGAAGATGGGAATCATACGAATTGGCGGTAGAGGAACATCAAAAAGAATCGCTGAGAAGGAAGAAGATAACTGGTCCGGTACTGCATTCAAAAAATACAGTGAGCAGCAAAAAGAAGCTGCAAAAGACCGTTACATTACAATGGGCAGAGGTACTGCAAAAATAAAATTCGGCGATGTTGCGAGCACGGAAACAAAATCCTCAAAAGGGATGTGGGTCGGAACAGGCCGTGGCACTGGCAGAAGAAAGCTAGACTAATCTACCAAAAATTAATCAAAAATAAGAAGAAATGGACTTACCTAAAAGTCCTGACTCTATTTACTACTTTTTTGTGATCAAGTGCTGAGGTTGTTGTGATGAAGAATAGATGGTTTTTTCCAGCAGGCATTGTAATTCTTTTTACATTACCATATTCAGCTACTACGTATTTACATGCACCAAGTTTTCGCTCTAGTTTTTTTCTGACTTTCCATGCACGCGCTGCAGATTGCAACGACATTTTACTTTCTTGTTTTGAAAGGAGTATTTTAACACGTTTTGAGCGTGCGCTGAATAGAACCTTCCCATTCATGTCACAGATAGTTACAACTCGTACTGACGGACTGAGTTTGATTAGTTTCTCAGCTGCTTGTTGAACTTCCATGTGGTAGGCAGACGATTCTGATTGATAAAGATTCTGTATGCGATTAGATTGCCATTTTGAGCATTATTGCCAAGTTTCTGTCATGTAACTTGCTTGCATCATATCCTCGCATGTTGATTTTAGTAGAAATTCGTTTCATCAGATACACTGCTAGTTTGTACATTATTGACCACAAATAGCTGTTTTGATTTAGGTCATACATCTTTAACAACAACGACATCATCCATTGCGAGTTTGGATAATGCTCTCGAATGTATTCTGCTAGATAATCTTTAGAGTTGTTAATTTTTTAATTGATGTTCAATAGCGGTTATTGTTCTTTTGCAAATCCTGTTTGACATATGCATAGATTCCCATGTTTCATTGCAAACAACGCATCATCTAGTATGTTCTCGGATTCAATCAGATTAACACAGCGGCCAAACGTTGATAGAACGTGTGAGTCGCTTCCTGCAACACCAACTTTGTTATGTTGTATGGAAAACTGTGCTGCTTTTGCATTAGATATTACATCTACGTTATTGCTATTAAAGACCTCAATCATGTCACATTTTTTTGCCTCCTCGCGCAGCGCATCAAGTAAACTGAATGGGTGCGGAGCGCATGAAATGGCGTCTTGTTTTCTTATTTCGTCTATTATTTGTGCTAGTGGTAGTCCTGCCTTAATTTCCTCATGAATGCCATATGCAATTACGTGTGCTCCTGTGTTTGTGGTTATTTCTTCGGCTTGGAAAATCTGAATTTTTTTGTATTTTTCATGATCATTTTTGTATTGCATGATCTGATTGTATCCATCTAGTGTGTTATGGTTTGTAACAAAGATTGCTTCAAGGCCTAATGCGTGTGCTCTCTCTAGCTGTTGTGGAATAGTGATATTGCAATCATAAGGAGCATCGTCTTCACCGACATGAAAATTTGAAAATGAATTATGGCAGTGTAGTTCTGCTTTAATGTACCCCAAATCAACTGCAATTTTTAGCGCAATGATTATAATCTTTTGTTGGATTATCGAAATAAGTCGGTTTCTTTAGATCGAAGAATTGTTTGGATCGTGTCATCCGATGAATCAAACTCAAAATTGCGAATGACTGCAAATGGGCAATTCTTTGTCTTCTTCATCACTAGTTCTGCCGCTCCGCATATCTCATCGACTTGGACAATAGCGGTAACTCGCAAAGTCCTACCGTGTATGTCTTTTTTTCCTTCGTAATCCTCAATAGCTTTGATGCCAGAGATTCCTATTGCGACGTTTGTCTGGCCTTCCCGAAACGGTCTGCCAAATGTATCAGAAATTAAAACCGCAACTTTTTTCTTTGATTTTTCTAACACTCTTTGTGCAAACTCGGATGCGGATCGATCTGGATTTTCTGGAAGCATTGTTGCAAACCCAAGCCGGAGATTACTCTCATCTACTCCAGAGTTTGCGCAGATGAATCCATGTTTTGTTTCAGTGATTATGATTCCAGATTCCAGTCGTACAATTCTTTTTGCCTCAGATAAAATGACTTCGACTAGCTTTGGATCTTTATCATACTCTGCTGCAAGTCCTACTGATAATATTGATGGAATTACTTGGGCAAGCTCTACTTGTTTTCCTTCTTGTTTTGATACTATCTTTTGTGCAATCACTATAATATCGCCATCTTGGAGTTCTTTGAAACTTGAGATAAAAGTCTGCACAAGATCATCACCTTTTTGGATTTCCTTTTTTATTGATACTGGTATGATTTGAAGCGACATGAATAATAATGATAATATGTGATTCTAATTTAACTTCTAGTTTTGTGCCAAGTGCATTTGATTCAGACAAATAATCTTGCGAAAATCTTCAAGATATGCTCGTTTAACACATTCCAATATGCACGGAATGACAATATCAGAAATAGATTACACCATGGATTGTAATTCTAAATTAAGATGATATTTTTTATTGATAATTGGAATTAGGTTAGTGAGATTCTTTTCCTCGATTATGACGTTTGCTTTATCTTTTACAACGTCTTGGGCACGGAATGCCACACCAAGACCGCAAATATCAAAAAGCGTCAAATCGTTTGCACCATCTACAGTGACTACGATATCATCTTTGTTTTCTTTCCATTCTGCAATTTTGGCTTTAGCTGATTTTGCCTTGTCTGATGTAACATGAATGTTGACGCCATCTAGTTTTCCGTCTTTGAATAATAATTCATTAGAATAAACATAATCAAGATTTAATTCTTTTTTTAGTCTGTCAGTCATTATTGTAAATCCTCCAGAAACTGCCATTATCTTCCACCCAGCTGCCTTCAATACACGGCATGTTTCTTTTGCGCCAGTCATGATTGGTAATTCGTCCGCTACTTCTTTGCAGATATCATAAGTCAGACCTTTTAGTGCGTCGACTCGAGTTCTGAGGCCTTCTTCCCAGTTTATCAGGCCTTGAATTCCTTTTTTAGTACGTGCCCAGATTTCGTCTTGCTTGTTTATTTTTTCGGCAAGAATTGGCAAGTATTCCGCATCAAATAGAACTCCTTCCACATCAAAAATGGCAAGCAATTTTTTCTAATTTTTGGACAAAAACCTATCAATATAAAAGTTGAAGTCCTTCCATGATCGCAATCGCTAATATTAAATCATGGTAGACAAAACTGCAGACAATGGATGAGCTTGAACACAAATACGAAGTAGAGGTCAAGGTTGCAGAAAAAACACAAAAGCTTGGAGACGAGATCAAAGCTGAACTTAAAACGTCTGGCATGATGGATGACAAAGGAAAACTCAAGCTAAAGGGCGTAAGCCCAAAAATGCTCAAGCGAATGAAACAAGAATATGTGGACTGTCCAGTTCTCAAAACAGAGGCAGGATTTATTCAGTGTTTTGTGTGTCCTAATTTTCAAAGCAGAGTGATGGGCAAGGTCCTCTGCAAAGGCACGCCATTAAAAAAATAAATTAAAAAAGAGGATTATTATGGTCTGGTTCCCCAGCCGAGTTGTACTAGTCTTTCTGCAGTTGCTGATTTAACGCATGCCGGAGAGCCTGTAGATGATTTTATGATTAGCTCCATCTCAGCGTTGCATTGTACCTCTTCTGGTGCTACACCAGATTCGATCTGCTTTAGTGGTGCCATCATGACTTCTTCATACTCTTCTTCATGTTCTTCCATTGGGAGCAAGCCTTCTGCTTCTTCTAGTTTTTCTAGAATTGCGTCGACTTGGGAATTGACCTCATCTGCGGATGCTCCTGCCTTTATCATGTCTCGGAGCTCTTCGCGCATCATGATTTCAATTTCTTCCATGAGTTCCTCGTCTTGTTGTGCAATTGGTGCTTCCAGGAATTCATAATTGTCCAAGTATGCCCTAGTTGCATGTGCTAGTGCCGTATCGGCATCGCCTGCGCCATAGGTCTCTTTGACTTGGGCCAAGTTTTCTTCGATTCCTTCAAAGTACTGAGACAGTCCTTCTTCCCCAGATTCCTCTCCTGTGATTTCCTCTAGTTCGTGGATGACTCCATTGACTAGTGTTGCCACATCGGATGGGGCTACATGATCATCGTATGCTTGCCATATCTGTGGGTAGAGTTCCTCGATTTCCTCTACTTCGTGTTCTGGAAGGTCAGCCTTTATCTCGTCAAAGATTTGCTGTGATCTCCACACAAATGCAGAGCCGTCTTGGAATTCTGCCATCATATCAATTTGGCCGTCCTTGATTGCCTCTTCGTATTCACCAATAGAGGTGCTCAAAAGTCCAATCATGAGCTTTGCTCTAAACATTGGATCAGAGTTGAGCTCTTCGCCAACTACGAGTGCTCTTGCTTCTTCGATTATACCTTTGGCTTCATCTATTGCCATCTGGGCGTCTTCTTTTGATACGTCAGAGCCGGTCTTGGCACCCAAGTCCGCCAGTGTTTGTTGGACTGTGGCGTCAAATTCCGGATTTGCCTCCTTTAGCTCTGGCTTCATGGAATCATACAGTTCTGCAACTGGATGTGTCGCATGCACCAATGCTAGTTCGGCATTGTTGTCGTCAAGATTTTGCTCGATTGCCCAAAAATGACCTAGTGTTTCCTCTAGATATCCCGCAAAGCCGAGCTTTTCGGACTCGTCTGCATATGCAGATGAAAATCCTACTGCAAAAAGTATTGCCGCTAGTGCTGCAATGACTTTACTGTTCATATGAGGGCAAGCTAAGCATTATGATTTAAACGGACAATACCATTCTAGAGTCTTGGAATGAGTTTTTAGAACAACTAGGAAACGCTCATTTACCAAGAATCCAGTCACAAAACCAGTTGAGTAAAGAAAGCCCAGGAATCACAGTATCAAAGAACGCAGATTTTTCGGAATGGTACACACAAGTAGTACTAAAAGCAGAACTAGCAGACTATGCGCCAGTCAAGGGCTTGATTGTTCTTCGACCAGACGGCTATGCAATATGGGAATCAATTCGGGAGGCATTAGATAAAAAATTCAAATCTACAGGACATCGCAATGGATTTTTACCAGTTTTAATTCCAGAATCATTACTAGCAAAAGAATCAGATCATTTTGCTGGATTTAATCCAGAAGTGTTTTGGGTGACGCATTCTGGCGAAAACGAAATCGGTGATAGGTTGGCATTGAGGCCAACATCTGAAACTTTGGCATATTCAATGTATTCTAAATGGATCCAGTCATGGCGAGATCTGCCACTAAAGATTAATTTCTGGAATACCGCACTTCGCGCAGAAATCAAGGCAACAAAACCATTCCTTAGAACATCGGAATTTTTGTGGCAGGAAGGCCACACAGTGCATGCAACACAAGAAGAGGCAGAAAAAGAAGTAATCGACATTTTAGAGATTTACAAAAAAACTGTACAAGAGGAGCTCGCCATACCAGTCATCACTGGCAAAAAAAGTGACAAGGAGAAGTTTGTTGGTGCTGTTTATACTACAACCATGGAGTCGATAATGCCGGACGGCAAGGCATTACAGATGGGCACGTCACATTTTCTTGGGCAGAATTTTTCAAAACCATTTGAAGTGAAGTACCTTGATAAGAATAATGTAGAAACATTTGCGTGGCAGACATCTTGGGGCATATCATGGAGACTGATTGGTGCCATGATAATGGTGCACGGAGACGACAAGGGTCTTGTGTTACCACCAAGAGTTGCTCCAGTTCAGATAGTTATTGTTCCAATCTACTATAATGACAAAGATGCAGATAGAGTAAATGCTGAAGCAGATAGAGTTGAAAAACTCCTCAAAAATAAAGGATTACGAATCCATGTTGATAGACGTGATCAGCTAACTCCTGGTTTCAAATACAACGAATGGGAGATGCGTGGCATTCCATTACGAATTGAGATTGGCCCAAAAGACTTGGACAAAAACAAGGTAATGTATGCTACTCGCCACATCAAGCAAAAACTAGACTTGCCAATTGACAAAATTGAATTTGAAATCGATGGCATATTACAAAAGATTCAAGATGAAATGTTCGAAGCTGCAAAGAAACTACTATCAGATAAAACTATCAAGACTTCAGAATATACAGAATTTAAGATTGCCTTGGAGAAAGGCTGCTTTATTGACGCTGGTTGGTGCGGCAAAAAGGAGTGTGAAGAAAAGATCAAAGAAGACACCATGGCGGACATTCGTGTGATTCCATTTGGTTCTGAGAACACTTCTGGTAAATGCGTTTATTGTAAAGATACAAGCATCACCAATGCAATATTTGGTCGCGCCTACTAATTGATATACTGATTTTGTGTAATTATGGGGTTGAGTGAAATTCTGCGAGTTGAGAATCTCAAAAAATATTTTGTAAAAAAGAGTTTCTTTGGAAAAGAATTATCCATAATTCACGCGGTGGATGATGTTTCGTTTGTTGTGGAAGAAGGACAAACTATGGTTTTAGCTGGTGAATCTGGTTCTGGAAAGTCCACAATTGCAAAATTGATACTACATGCTATTCGGCCAGATTCAGGCAAGGTGATTTTTGATGGTGTAGAGATTTCTGATAAAAAAGAAGAACTAAAAATTCGAATGAGTGTGCAGATGGTCTATCAAGATCCATATGATTCGATAAATCCACAAATGAAGATCAAAAACATAGTATCAGAGCCACTAGAAATCCATAAAATAGGAAATTCTAAGGAGCGGACTGGTCTGGTACAGCAAGCTCTACACGAAGTGAAGCTAGAGCCTGCCGACGAGATCATGGAGAGATTTCCTCATATGCTTTCAGGTGGTCAAAGACAACGCGTTGTTCTTGCGCGGGCATTGGTACTAAAACCAAAGATGATCATAGCTGATGAGCCAGTATCAATGCTTGATGTCTCGATTCGTGCAGAGATACTAGAATTGATGGAAGAATTGAGACAAAAACACAATGTTTCGTTTTTGTACATTACGCATGATTTGGCAACTGCCAGATATTTTGGGCAAAAAATTGCCATACTGCACCGGGGCAAAATAGTAGAAAGTGGGCCAATAGATGAGATTCTGTTACAACCCAAGCACCCATACACCAAGGCGCTGCTTGATGCAATATCAGAGCCGGATCCTGCTAATCTCAACAGAGAGAAAAAGATTTGCGTCGATTACACCTAACTAGACAAAACTAGACAACTTTTTGGTTTTGTATCACACCATAACTAGGAAGAACTAGGCAGTTTTGTGCATATTTTGGCATGGCCGGAATTTAATTCCAATACCATTTGGATTAAACTAGGACAAAACATTGTGTGTAGACTAGTTCGAAATTAAATGTCGAGTTACTGTTATCTCGGCCTAAAAGTTTAGAATTTATACGTGATTTATAAAAATTGAAATTCATCAAACCCAATTGGCAAGATTTAAGATATTTTGGGGCGTTACTGCGGCAATTGTTTTTGGATTCATAATGACGTCTCTATTTGCAAATCCAAACTCTTCATTTCTCCAAAACAATTCCGCCACATCTGACTGGACAGAAAACATTGAAGATGAATTCATGAAAGCCTACAATTCCACAATTAGCGAGCATAATGAATCTAATACGGACATTTTGGATCCCTGCAAAATGAGAGAATCATTTGGAGACATTGGAATCTCAAAATGTGGAGAGCCGGCTCAAGATTATGAATGCGGTGGAAGTGCAGGGTGCATTAGTGGCACTGTAAATAGGATAATTGATGGAGACACAATAATAGTTGATGACATTACGGTGAGATTTGCTCTTGCGTCAGCCCCAGAATTATCAGAGCCTGGTGGTATGGAAGCAAAAAAATTCATAGAAGACACATGTCCCATAGGCTCCAAAGTCATACTCGATGTGGACGATGGGCAAAAAAATGGAAGTTATGGAAGAACTCTGGCCAAGATATATTGTGATGGGAAATCACTAAATGAAGCACTTGTTGCGAATGGTTTTGGCTATATCGACACTAAGTTCTGCTCACAAAGCGAGTTTGCAGAAGAGGAGTGGTCAAGGGATTCATGTCAGGCCCAATAGACACATCACATGGCATGCAAGTGTGAATGAGTATTTTTTATGTCATTGCAACATTTGCAAATTGTGGATACGACTAGTCTGTGCATGCCTGTGTGATTATTTTTCCAATAGTTCATCAATTATCTTGTCTTCTGCAGACATCGAGTCATCATCGGGTTTGGTGTTTTTCCTCTTTTTCTTTATTACAAAGACAGAGCCGATTCCCGCTCCTCCGCCGCCTGCCAATAACAGCATTGTTAGGTCTTGCTCATAGATTGGTTTTGTCTCCACATCAAAGTCAGCTGCAAACGTGGCAGTTGCTTCCTTGTACGGGAGGTTTTCCCAGCCAACCAATTTCTTTTTTATGATATACATGTCATCAATTGTCGCTGGCGCGCTTATTGTGACATTTGCTCCTTCTGGGTATCGGCCTGTTCCTTGGCCGTTTGTGACAGTAATCTGATAGGTGAATATAGTAGGTGCAGGAGCTGCCGCTTGTTGTTCTGCAATAGGTTGTGGTGCAGAACCAGATACGACGATTGTAGATTCTACTGGAACTGTATTTTTGTCATAAAATATTACGCCATGTGTTCCGGATTGATTAAAGTATACCAAGTCGCCAATCTTGCCCATCTCTACACCAGAAGAGATTTTCAGGTTTGCTTTGTTCATGGGATTATTTTCAAGATCCGTGATGTGATTTACTAGCGGGAATGGTTCCCCAGCATAAACGGTACTTGGATGCATTGACTCTATTTTGTTGCGGCTTGGGTTGTAGACATCAAGGGTTTCTGTGGCGGTAAATGCATTTGACGCAACATGAACCACGGGGTCTTCTTCTAGCAGATTAGTTAGTGTTCCTCTAACCGTTATAACGGGAGCATTCTCGTTTACTGCTCTATAGTCAAATGATGGCCTTGACGTGATGCTAACCAGATTTCCGGTTGTGGCGGCGGGATTGGTAATTATTTTGTCATGGGAGGAGCTTATCAAAAACAGGTCTTGCTCGATTCCAAATAGGACTGGAAGTGGTACGATTTTGATTTCCGGGTCTTTGATGTATTTTGTTTTTATTTCTACTGTTTTTTCTTCGCCCGTAGCCTCATTTCTTTGTGCAAATATGTCCGAGATTCCAATATCTTTGACATCCGCAATCAGTACCCCATAATTTTCATCTGTTTTTATTTTTGCATTGGCCAGTGGTGAGAACAGCTTGCTATCAAGAAATACTGTAAAATCTTCTTCAGTTGGCTCTAGTACGGGCCCATCATCGGAGCGGCTGGACACAATTATCTCCACTTTGTCATATGCTGGATCAGGATATGCAAAGACCTCAGTCTCTGTTGCCTTTTCGCTGTTTGATTTTTCAGTAGAGATTGCAAGATTGTCTATTGCCTTTATTGTCTCTTCCTCTTTTTGTGGACTGATGCTTTCTGCTAGTCCATTGATGTTAATGTCGCCTGCACTATCAAAGCTGGAATAAACCATTACACTTCCATAGTATGTACCTTTTTGCAGGATGACATCTTTTGTTGCATCCCTTAACAGCTGGGCATCGGATCTTGTGATTATTGTCTTTGCGTCAGCATCCGTGGATGCTCTATCGCTAGTAGAGCTAGAAAGAACTATGGCTCCTTTGATGACACTATCAAAGGAAAGATTCGTGGTTTTATCAATAGTAATTGTTAGTTTTATGTCATGATTTGGGATGTAGGGTTTGCCGTCTCGCTCTAGCCAATAGTATAGTTTGGCACTAGAAGAAGTCGGCACAGGGCTTGGTGCAATTTCCAAATTCAACTCGATTTTGCTTGGATCAGATACGCTAATGTCTGCTTGGTCAGGCTCTAAATTTGCCGCAGAGGCGGCAATAGAGCCCTCGCCTTTTGTTTCAAAGAGGAACTTTGCATAATGGTTTCCAGGCTCGACTACAACTAGGTTTTTTGCAAGCAACACGTCTCCGTTGCTAGTCAGTGTGATCTGCGTTGGTGTCTCTGCAAGAACGGGCTTATCAAAGCTGTTTAACAAAAAAACATAGCCCGTGTGTTTTGTATTCTCACCAGACAAGACATCTACCAATGTGGAAGGTATGATTAGGTCTATTTTCGACGGAGCAATTGCAGATTCTACAACTTCAACATTTTTTTCAAGCAGAGTATCTTTGTGTATGGCGTAGATTTTTGCATCGCCCTCGCCTTTTGTTACAACATCAATTATTCCATGATGTTTTCCCTGCGGTATGGTGACATTTTCAGTAATAATGTTGAGAATTTCTTCGTTATCCGTAATTACGCTAAAGGAGGTATCTGAGTCGAAATTCTGGTCCACAATGATTATTCCGTGATATTTCTGGTCGGACAGGACAGTTGATGGCAGCCAAATTGATGCTTGCAATGGCTCCGCATAAGCAGACAGTGGAAGTATTATTGAGATTGCAATCAACATTGTATAGTATGTTCTCATCATTTCATTACACAAAATTTTTTACTTAAAAGAAAAATCTCCAAGAATCGAATCCAAACTAATCTGATTGCTTGAAAAAGAGTCGAGATAAAAGATGGATGCTATTGAAATTGCCCCAATTGCAAGGATGCGCCAAGTGTTATAGAATGTAAAGTCTATTGCCTTTGTGATTACAAATGCGCCTAGAACACTGCTTGTTATTATCATGGTCTTTATCATAGATATGAACTCGGGCGTAATTGTCACCAGCTTGATGAAATTAGCGTTCATTCCTGTGTTTTGATCAGAGGTTTGAATGGCAGAATTAATTGTGCCAGAGTCCATAGAGCCAACGATATTTTGGATCATTCCTGCTGTGAAGACCATTATCACAGGAGATGCAAATATGATGAGGGCTAGCGCAGAGACAGTTGATCTACCTTCTTTTATGACGTTTTTTGCATTGGTTATGAATCTGGTAATGGTTTCCAGGGTTTTCGGAGTACCGCCCCCAAATTCTGCAATATACGCTAGCAAATAAAATGAAATCTTGGTAAAATACGATCTAAATTCGGTTGTCTTGACGCTGGATGTAGGAGAGATTCCAGTATCCAACAACAGTCCCACCACTGCAAGTTTTTTAGAAAAAGTAGAATGGTAGATGTTGTCCTTGGATAGATGAATTATTGCAAGCATTATGTCATAGCCGATTTTTTTGTATTCTGTGATGTCTCTTAGAAATTCCGGTAGGTCGTTCTCTAGTCGCGCGACCTCCCTTACATATCTGCCAGAGATGACTGCACTAATAGCAGACGGAACCAAGAACCCAACTGCAAGCGCTATCCACATTTCTTTGAGCAGGAAATAGCTTGCCAATCCCCCAACCATCCCAACACCAAACAATACTGCAAGCGTTTTTTGATCAAGACTAATCGAGTTGAAGCTGACAGGCTGTATGGATGAAATGATTACGCCCATAATTACTGCAAGCAGGGGCAACCCTATTGTTGCAAACAAGGTCACTTGCTCAAGTGAGCTTCCAGGCAGAACAAACGACACCACCATAATCATTATCGGCAAAATTATCAACAATGTTACCAGGGCTTCGACTACAGAAGATACATTATTGGTGTATACTTGGTATCGTTGCCTTAGATGCGTAAAGAATTCTTCTGCTCTGTTTTCAAGATACAGTGATAGATCTCCACCGCTACGCCAGATACTGGTGTATCCCAAAAGGAGATTTTTTAACAAGTCACTTTTGTGGTTTCGGCCAAGCTCCTCTAGTGCCTCCATTTGTGAGAGTCCAAAATACTCTACGTTTCTTTGTAGAAGTTGCGCCTCACTGTTCATCGCATTGAATAATTTTGTTTCTTTGAATAGCTGAAAGCTGTCATAGAGGCCAATTCCCACTCCTTGCAGAACAGACGCAAATATGACAAAAGAAGGAAGCTCTTCTTCGACTTTCTTTTTGCGATTCTGACTCAGCTGTGACTGTTGGATTTTTGGATATGCAAACATGATAATCCAAA
>JBQTIZ010000029.1:0-5878 GCA_052387615.1 Candidatus Nitrosotenuis sp.
CTTGCCTTTGAATTGCTGACCCTGCCTATGTTAAAGACATCATTGCAAAACACAAGACATCGCTTAAAATGATAGAAGATGAGAAGAATCCTGAACGATACACTACAAAATACACGCCAGAAAGTGAAGGACATCCTGCAGTTCATGCCTACGCAAAGATAAAGAAGACCGATATTGAGATCACCTTCCACCCAGAAAAAGTAGAAGTGTCATAGTTAGCTTTTAACATTTTTTCTTTTTTTGAATTCATAATTAATTAAGAAGATAACGCTGGAACATTCGTGGACAAAGTAGCCCTAGTTACTGGAAGCTCAAGCGGGATAGGCTTTGAGACATCCTTGTCACTAGCAAGAGAAGGGTATCATACGTATGCTTCTATGAGAGATACCAAAAAAAGTGCAAATATTCAAGAAATCGCAAAAAAAGAAAATCTTTCAATTAGTGTAATACCGCTTGATGTTGACAAGCCAGAATCGATCAAGACTGCAATCAAGCAAATTGTGACAGAGAAGAAAAGAATCGATGTTTTGGTAAATAACGCAGGTTATGGAATCTTTGGGTGTTTGGAGGATCTAACAGTTGACGAGCTCAAAGCACAGTTTGAGACGAATTTTTTCTCAGTGATAAGATTGATTCAAGAAGTTGCACCACTCATGAGGGCCCAAAAATCTGGCGCCATAGTAAACATCAGTTCCGTTGCAGGCAGGATTGGCTTCCCTGGCTCACCGGCATACATTAGCTCAAAATTCGCATTAGAGGGATTATCGGAGTGCCTGAGGTACGAATTATCACCATTTGGAGTGAACGTCATCATAATCGAGCCGGGCGTCATCAAGACCAATTTCTTTGATTCGATGAAGATGCCAAAGAATGCAAAGCCGAGCTCTCCATACAAAGACATTACAGACAAAGTAGTCACTGGCGTCAAAATGATGGCAGAGATGGGAACACCGCCAAAGGAAGTAGCAGATGTTATCATAAAAGCACTAAAAGAAAAAAACCCCTTGCCGCGATATCCAGTAGGCAATGATGCATCAATGTTTTTGGAAGCAAAGAAAATGAAGACGGACATTGAGTTTGAAAACTATCTAAAAAAAGAACTATTCTGATTGGTTAACTTGATATAGCCAAAAAAGTCAGTTTTTATCAAAGTCCGCAATCTAGGTACGAGAAATCATGAAATGGAAAACACTACAACACAATGGAATCATCTTTCCACCAGACTACGAGTCCAAGGGAATCAAGGTTAAAATAAAAGGAGAGTCAGTCAAGCTGGATTTATTCCAAGAAGAGATGGCGTACCAGTGGGCAAAGAAAAAAGACACTCCATATGTCCAAGACGCGGTATTTCAAAAGAACTTTGTTGCAGACTTTGCTGCCACATTCAATGGCAAGTACAAAGGTCTTGCAGTTTCCGATATTGATTTTTCTGACGCATTCAAGCTTGTTGATAAAGAAAAGGATTCGAGACTACTAGTAACAAAAGAAGAGAAAAAATCCATTGCTCAAAAGCGCAAAGAATTACGGGAAAAGATGAAATCAATTTATGGCAAGGCGATCATGGATGGAAAAGAAGTCGAAGTTGCCAACTACATGGCAGAGCCTCCAGGAATATTCATTGGGCGAGGCGACCATCCAATGCGTGGCAAGTGGAAGCCAAAGATTACTCACAGAGACGTCACGCTAAATCTAGGCAAAGAGGCCAAAGCCCCTCCAGGAAACTGGGGCAAAATTGTGCATGAACATGATTCGATGTGGCTTGCGTGCTGGACTGATGTGTTATCTGAGAAAATAAAATATGTCTGGCTTGCGGACACTGCAGGACTCAAGCAGGAGCGAGACATGGCAAAATATGACAAAGCATCCAAACTTGGTAAGGAAATCAAGAAGGTAGAAGAAAAAATCATTTCTGCAATGAAGTCAAAAGATCCAAAGGAGTCAAAGATTGCAACTGCTTGCTATCTCATTTATAGAACCTCAATGAGAGTCGGAGACGAAAAGGATCCAGACGAGGCAGACACAGTAGGTGCCACCACATTACGAAAAGAGCATGTCAAGTTTGATTCAAACGCAATTCATTTTGACTTTTTAGGAAAAGACAGCGTTAGGTGGGAGGAAACCATTCCAGCACAGGGAAACGATGCAATGCTTTATGAAAATCTCAAAAAATTAACGTCAAGTAAAACGCCTAAAGATGAAATCTTTGATGGTGTGACATCACGACATGTAAATGAATTCCTAAGCGGTGTGGTCAAAGGCCTTACTGCCAAAGTCTTTAGAACATACTTGGCGACAACCGAAGTCAAGCGATATCTCTCAGACAAACTAGATGTTAAAGGAAAAACAGAAAATGAAAAACTCTACATTGCAAAAATGGCAAACCTGCAGGCAGCAGTTATGTGTAACCATAAAAGAACCATCCCCAAAAGCTTTGAAGCTGGTCTTGAAAAGAAGCGAGAGCAGCTAAAGAAGCTCAAAGAAACCCAGCCAAAGACACCAAAACAAAAAGAAGCACTCAAGCTAAGACAGGAAAAGCTAAAGCTATCAATAGACTTGCAGGAAAAGACGCGTGATTATAATTTAGGTACATCGCTTCGAAACTATATTGATCCTCGTGTGTTCAAGGCATGGACTGATGAGGTAAAGGCAGACTGGGAAAAACTATACACCACATCCTTGCAGCGAAAATTCCTTTGGGTCAAATCAGTTGACGCCAAATGGAAAGACGTTGTTGCTCAGTAGATTTACCAAAAACAAAAGCAGAATCATTTAATTGCGCCATAAAATTAGCCGATTTTGTGCCGGGGTAGCTCAGCCTGGTTAGAGTGCCAGTCTTCTATCCCTCCGATACAAGGGCATTACTCATAATCTGGAGGTCGTGGGTTCAAAACCCACCCCCGGCATACATAATTGTGTTTAATACCTCAACTTGTGTTCAAGTTCATAAAATTAATTGACTTTTGTAAGAGGAATAAAACGTAATGATGAATTTAACATTTCTGTTTTCAATAAATCCAAATTTCTCTAGCCCAGCCTTGAGGCCATCGATATTACGATAATATCCATCATCGTCACCCCACACGGCAATTCCAATTGTTACAATCTTGAATTGATTGCTGAGAAAGAATGTAGTTAACGTTACCACTATGACGACCAACAATATTATGACATAAAATCTCCAAATCTTTCCTTTTCGTAAAATTGCATTGTTCACTCTCCTTGTCTGAGAATCAGTTTATTTATACACTATTTGTAATTATTAATCTGCACAGATCCTTTTATGATATTATGCGAACCTATACACGACGGGCATATTTTTCCAATACTGACGATTTGGTACCATCTCTTACATTATAATATGGAGCCAGAAAAATCTCAAAATGGAACATGAAATCACCGATGATGAGAAAAAATCCCTCACACCTGAATCTGGATTCAACCTAGTTGGAGTTGATCCCTTTGGCTCGCCGGGAAACAGACTATATCTGATTGAACATTTTGATTTATACCAAGATGCGCTTAAAGCAAAAAAATCTCGCAAGAGCACAGAAGATTATCTGATTTTGTATTACGGCGCGTAATTTAGAAAGACTATGATCCTAGTTTTTCATCAATTATCGATTGAAACACAGAATACGGCTGCGCACCGCTTATCTGAGTGCCCGAATCACCGGATCCAATTATGATAAACGTTGGAGTGGAACGTGCGCCACTTTTTGTAGCCACATTTTTGTTTTCTTTAACCCGGTTTTCATATTTACCAGAATCAAGACACTCATTGAATTTTTTTACATCCAATTCAGGCATTATAACAACCAAATCCTTGAGACGTTCTGCTCTTGCCCATCCGTCATTTTCATGTCCCTGATTTTTGTACAAAAAGTCATGATATTTCCAATACAGGCCTTGCTCGTCTGCGCAATAGCTTGATGCGTGCGCTTTGAGTGAATCAGCTCCAACTATTGGTAAATCCACATAGATGAGCTTTGCCTTGCCGGTATTGATGTAATTTTGCTCAATTAACGGCTTTGTGTTTAGATTCCATCTCTGGCAGAATGGGCATTGGTAATCTCCAAACTCTATTATTGTGACAGGTGCAGAGTCAGAGCCCAAAACTGGTGATGCCTTTGTAGTGTCCATTGCGGCTTTAGTTGGGCTCAGATCAACTTGACCAGTTGCTGCCACCATGGCTATGATGACGGCAATTGATGCAATTATTCCAATTCCGATAAACTTTGATTTTGATTTACGAGTGTGTTTTGTCTGTTTGTTCTTACCCACAAAACCAGTTTTTTCTTTTGTTTAAAAAACATTATTTTGTGGCAATCACTAGATCAACTAGATATTGAAGATTGGCCCTTTGATGCAGCTTCAAATTCCATTGGATGGAGCTTGGTTTTTTGGTTTTATTTGATATTACAAAGTTCATCTCGACTAGCTCTTCTCTGAGGGAATCTTCGTAGAGCGGCTCTTTGATTGATTTTGTACCTCGCTCATAGTCATATGGATCGGATAATACCAAAACCCCATTTTTTCGAATTTGGTTTGAGAATAATTTTACTAGTTTTTTTGGCTCGATTAGTTCAAAGAGATTCAGGCCCAATATCAGATCAAACCTTGTTTTTCCAAAAGGAGGCTCCATCGAATCCGCGACAAAAAAGTCCAGATTTTCTTGGTTGGACTTTCTTGCTTCCCTTATGGCATAGTATGATTTGTCTATTCCAAACGCCTGTTTGCTTTTTTTTGCCAAATGTCTAGTCATCACACCAATTGAACATCCATGTTCCAGCGCAAGATTCGTATCAAAATCAAGCATTTTTTTTATCACGGTGTAGAATTTTGATTTTTGATTTGCATTGTAGATTCTAGTCCATCTTTTTTCTATTATGGACAAGTCATTCTGGTTTTTGCTTGCTTTGGCAAGTGCTGCTTTGACAAAGGACTTCATGTGTGTAGTTTTAGCAGCGATGAACAATTCCCCGCCAAGCTTCTGCCTATTTGATAGATAATTGGCAAAATTATTCCACAAAATTGGCACGCCGCCAATTATTGGAAAGACCAGTTCGCATCGTACGCAAGACAGAATCCCCTCATCAATTTGCTCGTTCTCCTTGTATGACTCCAGATGCAGTTTAGAGCTACAGCGTACACATCTCAAATATTTCAAACTAGATTGCTGCAAATCAAATCTGAAACAAAGCTCAAACGAATTAAACCTTAGCGAGACTTGATGCCAAATAAGCAGGGCCCAGTTAATGTTAAATTGTCTGCCAAAAGCTCAAACAATCAATGACGGAACTTGAGGAATTTGCAGATGCATTACTGGATCAAATCTCAGTTGAGATAAACGAGGAAAAAGACATTGAAAATCTTTCCACACGAATCGCAGAAGACCCAGAGTTTTCCATAAAATTTGAAACGCCATCACAGATCTCTGACAGAATCATTGTCTCCTTAAAACAGAAAATAGCAGAATTCACCGGGATTGCACCATCGCCAGATATAAAATCAGAATTTCCAAGTCTTGAGGAGCTAAAAAAAATCAAGGGCAGGAAAGTCTTTGCAACGCCAGATGCGTGCAATTTTGTGGACAAGCTCTTTGCGGCACTTGCAAAGCGGGAAAGACAGACCATTGCAAGTATAATAAAAGAAGATACTGCAAAATTCCTAGTCTATTCCACATACGCAAAATCCTACATTTCTAAAATATCCACAACATATGGCGACTATCTAGATGGCACAATCTACGTAAATGATTTTGTTCTGTCCAGCTATCCTCAGATAATTTTGTACAAGCAGGGAAAACCATACGATCTCAGATATGAAATGGTAAAATCAGGATATGTAGGTGCGTTGAAGATGACCATCCTAGAAGAAT
>JBQTIZ010000030.1:0-9683 GCA_052387615.1 Candidatus Nitrosotenuis sp.
TGGCATTTTTGGACAAATACCCAATAGACAATGGCCACACACTGGTAGTTCCACAAGAACACTATGAAAAATTCACAGACATGCCAGATGATAGGGTGGGTATGTTGTTTTAACAAATTCCAAAAATTGCCCAGGCCATTATGAAATCAACTGGGGCGTCTGCATTCAGTTTGGCACAAAATAATGGACGTGCCGCAAAGCAAATCATTCCACATGTTCATGTGCACATCATACCAAGATATGCTGAAATTGGCGCAGTCTGGACAAAGCGAACGATACCAAGCTCAGATGATCTGGATTTGCTGGCAAAGCAAATCAAAGAGTTTCTCTAGGCATTCAGATTACTTGCAATTTGTTTTAGTAATTGAAAAATTTTGGCAGTGTCTGTGATGCCTGTACGTCTGAGCTCTTCTTTTAGGATCAATAATTGGTCGGAAACTTCTGGGCGTGTCGTCTTTAGCTCCACTTTGACGTTGTTGATTTGCTGGCGCTTTTTTGCGATTTTATCTTTGGTGTACTGAATGATCAACTCTTGATACAGCAACTTGTCTTTCATTTTTTCACATTCCTCCTCTAATACGGATAGTAAATTCTGGACGGTATCAACAGTCACGTATTTTGAATTTATTTTTCCTAATTCGTATTTAGTTTTGTTTTGTAAAAGATTTTCAGATTGTTGTTTTATCTCGTTTGCAAGGTATGATAATTCATCATCCGAGGCAATATTTTCATCACTGGCATCATGTGTTGTTCTGTGAGCGTGTTTTGTCATACTTTGATGTGGACATGGCTAAGATTTTATCCAAATGTTGTTTAATAGAACACACAATTCGCTCTTTTGAATTAAAATGATTTGTTCACAATAATACAAACAAGACCTAGAGATTCGGATTATATCGCAGTATGGCGCCAGTTTTGCCAAGACTGGATAGCATTACGCCATATTCCGATATGCCAGAAATTACCTCGATTTTTGTGCCAACTGGAATAGCTATGGTGGACAAATAATCCACAATGTCTTGCGTGGTTGCCTCTTGATCTGTAGATTTACAGCTAGGACATGGGGAGTTTAGCAATTCAGTTTTTCGTGATATGATTTTCTGGTGTTCAATGATTTCTTCCTGGGAATGCTTGCATCGCCTGCATGTTACTTCCAGTCTGTACAGGTTGGTATCATCCGTGACAAGTAATACATCAACCACGTTGTTTTTCAAAAATCCCAAAATGTCCTTGAGTCCATAAACGCCAAGGCCCGACCTGTTGTTGATTTCTCGGAATAGTTTTTCCACCAGTTTTTTCTCCTCACTCAGCCTAAAGTCAGATAAAACGTCTTGTGCCTTGATGAACGCCTCACGTATTCCTTCAGAGCCGGAATATGACGTGTCCAGTGTTGCAATCACCATGTTTGCCAATCTATATTCCAGATAATTTGCCTTAAGAAAATCTTCCTTTGTAGGGCCTGGGCCTGACACAACCAAACCCTTGATTGGATAAATGTCAATGAAGAATTCTTTTGTTACTTCTGCAACTCTGTTGTAATAGTACGACAGCTCCATTTCCCTTAGTCGCTCAAATCGTCTAGCAGATTGACCGCCTTGTCTGTGCTTTCCTGCAACACCAGAGCTTGTCTCTCGGAGCACTTCGATTTTATCACCATGAAGCAATCCCCAGCCAGCATCCTTGGTATCTATTGCTAAAAACCCAATCAAATTATCGTCTTTTAGCATGTCTTTTAGGATATCAACGTGAAAGTGATCATCGCACCTATACAGCGACGTGGCCAAATCTTTTGGAGGTTCTAGCTCCCATACTTTGATGACCTCACTACCAAGCGGCCCTCCACCCTCTGGAGGGACTGCGCCGCAAAACACCACAAGGCCGCGCTCCGGAGTTTCCTTGTACAATTTTAAGCGCTGCTGCACACGAGACAATGCATCAACAACATGACTTCTAGTAAGAGCAGATTTGATGTTATCAGCGGTTCCCTGCTCCTCCCTCAGATTATTAATTACTAGGTGCAGTTGCTTGCCCTTTGGAACATATACCGAGATGAGCTCAGTGCCTCTACCTGAAATTCTAGACAGCTCATCAAGAGTTTTTTTTATTTTATAAATTTTGACCGAGTCTTGTTTTTCGATGTTAATTTTTCCCAATGATTCTCACCCTTGTTGAATGCAATATTAAGATTCCAAAGCAGTAGCGAATTTTGTCATAAAGTAACATCGACCCGAATTAAATTTCGTCCAGTACTTTTCTAAATACGTCGGTAGGTTGATTGCCAATAATCTTTATTATTTTGTCTCCAGAAATTATCAAAAACGATGGTGTTGCGTTAATTTCAATTCCTTGTGCAAATTCGTATGTATCAAGAACTTTTTGATAATATTTTTTTGAATCAAGGCATTCGTTTAACTTTGCTGAATCAACGCCTACAGCTTGCGCAAACTGAGTAATAGAATCTCTATTCACCCAGCCGGTTCTCTCGCCTTTCCAGTTGTTGTATGTTTCATCATGCATTGCCCAAAACTTGCCTTGTTCATTTGCGCAATGTGTTGCCTCTGCTGCCAATACAGAATCAGGGCCATTTAGAGGAAAATCGACAAAGACCATCCTTGCCATGCCTGATTCAATGTACTCTTTCTGTATTGCATCCAGGCTGTCTTTGTGGAATTTGTAGCAAGACGTACACTGGTAATCACCAAATTCAATTATTGTGATTGGCGCAGATGACTCTCCGATATATGGCGAGCCATGCTCTATTAGACTAGTCAACGTAAAATCGCCAGAGTTTGATTCGTTAGCTCCAAAATAGATCACTGCAAAAATTGAAGCTGCTACTCCAATTACAACAGGTATGGCAAGTACTGCTTTAGACATCATACCCACAAAACTTTGCACTACACAAATAGTTTTGCCATCAGTGCGTTGCCAGAGTCCAAAGTGCAGAGTTTTTTGCAGCAATCTCTGCAACAAATGGATCTGTTGCAGATGCAATTATGATGAGATCCCCGTTTCGTGGGTTTAGCCCATCAGTTATGATTTGACGTGTCCTAGGGTCATTTGCCAGACAATCAATGTTTTCTTTGGGAAAGACAAACTGGTTTTCTTTGTATTGAATTGTGGTAGCGCCACTTGCTCCATATAATATTGCATGATCGCGTTGCTCCATTCCTGATTTTGTAGCACTAGAGTATTTCTTTAGAATTACTCCATAGTTGAATTTGCCTGGAGCAATCGAGCATTTTCGTACAACGCACTCTGATGGCATGACATCGTGCAGATTTTTTATGAAATTCTTTCCCTTATTGGTAAGAAACGTACCTGATTTTGTGGAGTCTACGAGTAATTCTTCTTTGAGATGTGCGATCATTGTCTTGACTGCCCCCTCGCCCATATGCAGCTCTTTGCAAAATGTGCTGCGCGATACAAATTGATCTTTATACAACAACTGCAAGGCCTTGAAAACATGTGGAACTGAAAATGTCAGAACCTTGGATGATCCTTTTCGCGATACAATATTTTGTAAGGCCTGGATCTTTGGTTGCATGCTCATAGTCTTAAATATTGGATGAATTGTCCAAGAATTTAAATACATTCAGTGGAGCGATTTCTACATGTCTCAATCAAAAGAGATTGCAATTTCAAAGTCAAGCGTTCCAAGACTAGCGATTATCGCATTAGCTGCAATATTTGTGCTAGGAATGTTTGTAGTCGGCTTTGATCAAGGACACATCTTTAGTGTGGTCTTTGGTGAGCAGGCCTTTGATGAAATGTACATGCATGAATTAACTCATGACATGAGACATGCAGCTGGCTTTCCGTGCCACTAAGTGATCAGTCATGAAAGTATCTCTTTTTATTGCAATAATCATTTTGTCCGGTGCACTTGCCGGTGTTATCCTGGGTTTGGTGAATTTAGCTTTAGTTGAACCATATCTTGATACCGCAATCGGAATTGAAAACCAGAATCTTTTCACGTCAGGTGAGGAAAAAGACACTCCAGAGTTTTGGGCAAACTATTACTCTTATCGTGTTTGGCAAAAAGGCGGACAGTTGCTTGCAGGTGCCATATTTGGTACTGCGCTCGGCACTCTCTTTGGCATAGTGTTTGCATATTCCAAAACCTCACTCCCTGGCAGATCCATGGTCAAAAAGGCACTGGCCTTGACCACACTAATGTGGGCAACACTATACATAATACCATTTTTAAAATATCCAGCAAATCCCCCAACGGTTGGAGATCCAGAGACCATCATACTAAGACAGACATTATACCTAGTATTTGTGGCAATTTCAGGCCTTGGCGCACTGGGATTCTATCAAATATACAAAAAAGTAAACAAAAAAGTAATTGCTTTTCTAGGATATGCAGTGGTGATTGGAGTTGTGTTTTTTGCGATGCCTCCAAACCCAGATCCCGTTGAAATTGACGCTAATTTGTTGATGGGCTTTAGAGCAACATCGATGGTCGGAATATCTGCATTTTGGGTCTCAGTTGCGGTAATATTAGGCGCATTGTGGCAAAAGCTAAACCCAGACCAAGTTTCGCAAACAAAATACCAGTAAATTTTGTGATTTTAGATTCTCATTCTATAAAACAAGAACAATAACATTTTATTTAAAGACCAAATCACTGAACACATTAACTTGACTAAACGATTCACATTACCGCAATTAAAAAAATATGACGTCACCCAAAAAGTAATAGAGGCGCTAGCTGATGCCGAGTCCCGCACCATACTGTTTTCTGTAATAAAACAGGGAAGGACTGCAGCCGAGCTTGCAGACAAATACAAGATTCCGCTAAGCTCAGTCTACAAAAAACTGGCAGATCTGGAGAATTTGACCCTAATCCATGTGGAGCGATGGATGATCTCAGACAAGGGACGCAAATTCAAGGTGTATCGAAGCAGAATTAGCAAGGCAGATATTTCAATTAAAAAGCCAGAACCAGTTTTGAGCCTTGCACCAAACCAGTGATATTATGATAGAAAAGAATTCAATATTTCAGCTCAGTCATTATGATGTAACCCAGCAAATTATAGAAACTCTGGCAAATGTCTATTCTCGTGCGGTATTGTTTTGTATAATAAACAAGGCAAAGGACGCCCAGACAATTGCCGATGATCAGAAAATGTCCATATCTACAGTATACAAAATACTATCAAATCTTGAGAATCTAACTCTAATCGAGGTAGACAGGTATGAAATTTCAAATGCCGGAAAAAAAATAAAATTTTACAAAAGCAGAATCAAAAAAGCAGAAATCATTGTTGGTGGAAACACGCCTGTCTTGAATTTGCAATCAAACTAGGCTCATTCTAGGATTTTAGAATATATCCCTGCTTTAAATAAAGTTAGGCGCGCCTATCAAAATATTGAAGCAATTTTTGATACTAGCATTAGTTGCATCAGTGATATTTTCCACAATTCCGTATTCTAGCGCACAGTCACAGGATACAGCATTGGTTGATGCAACTGGCAGGGTTGTTAAGCTTGGAGCGAGTCTTACCAAAGAAAGCATACAAAATGATAGTTACTATTCAGCATCACGATATTCCAAGTTTACAACAGACTTTTACTCTGCTCAGATGCCTACACTGCGCTCATCAAACGTTGAATTTGCAAATGATTTGCACCTTTTGTTAATTGATGCACATTCCAAAATTGCAAACAATGCATCTTCTGAAGAAATTATTGCGGATTTAGATTCTGCTGCAAAATATTTTGATAGATTCCCAGTATCTGATAAGCCCCTACATGTTGCCGCGAATTTATTATCAGCAGCTGATCAAAGCTACCAAATTTCAAAGCCAGAAGATAATGATCATCATTACGTGTTGGCTGATTCGTTGATTCTCATGTCATTTGATTTGTTTAATCATAATTCAGCTGCTGACCAAAGACAGACAGAAGAACTACATGCATTTTATGCAGATTTAAAAGAGAAAATCTACGCTAAAGAAGACTTTGTATCTGTTGGAAAATTAATCACAACAATTCAGCGAGACCTCACAGACACTGACACCATATTGGTAGATTTCAGTAATCTGTACAATGTCATACGAGACTTGTATTCTCAGACAAATGTAGAATTACAAAACGGAAATTATGAAAAAGCAGAAGAGCTTGCAATTGCTGCATATTTGGATAATTTTGAGTATCTGGAAGCAGACATCGAGATAGTTGATGTGAATCTGCTTCATAGCATGGAAAACAATATGAGAGAAGAACTACGCGCAATGATAAAAGAGAAAAAATCACCATCAGAAATTGCAGCATTCATCAATGATCCGATTCTCAACGATTTAGAAAAAGCAGAAGGCCTAGTTGCAAATCTAAAACGTGCAGACATGCAGACAGCACAGGCCACAACCATACAACCAAGACTGCTAAACCCGATCGGTACTGCCACGGAAGACCAAAAGTCAGGCGTGCGCGGAGAAATTGACTTTATTCGAGCTACTTTGGAAACAATGTTGGCACAATACCAGAACAAGGACTATTCTGCGGCATTTACCTCAGCTAGAACTGCATATTTGGACAGCTACGAGCACGTCGAAATACCACTCCGAGCCATAGATCCTGATTTCACACTGGAAGTAGAATTACAATTTGCCGAGCTAAGACAATTAATCAATGAAAAGGCAGAATTCTCCCAGGTCCAAGAAGCTGCAATCAATGTACGTCGAAGCCTAGATGAATCTGAAAGACTAGTCACCGGAACTGGCCAACTGGCACCTGCCATAGCATTTACATCATCATTTGCAGTAATTTTCAGAGAAGGCCTAGAGTCCGTCCTGATTTTGGGTGCGATTTTGACATATTTGGAAGCATCAAGAAATACAAAATTCAAAAAATACGTATACCATGGGATAATACTGGCAATTGCCGCAACTGCGATAACGTGGGCAGTGGCTGCATACTTGATCAAAATCTCTGGCGCAAATCGAGAATTAATAGAAGCAGTTGCTGCGTTGTCTGCTACGGCTGTCCTGTTTTATGTTAGCTTTTGGGTTCTAAATAAAATCGAACACAAAAAATGGATGGAGTTTGTCAAGGCAAAGGTCTGGCAGGCCTCCACCACTGGAGGTGTTACAGTATTTGTGTTACTGTCTTTCTTTACTGTATATAGAGAAGGATTTGAAACTGTACTGTTCTATGAGGCAATGTTTGGATTTGCAAAATACATGGAGATGTATGTTGGATTAGGATTTGTTTTGGGGATGGGAACACTACTTGGAATATACTATGTCACTAGAAAAATTGGCAAGCGATTGCCATTAAGGATGCTCTTTGGTCTTACAATGGGTGTTGGCGCGTACATATCCATTGCATTCTTAGGAAATGCAATACGTGAACTGCAAACACTGGATATCTTACCATTTACCAGCTTGCTTGGCACAATACCAAGATTGGACATCAATTTGGCAAAAATGACTGGCATCTATCCAACACTTGAAACCCTGGTAGGCCAGCTGATCATGCTTGGGATTTATCTGGTTGCAGCATCATATGTCCTAGTAATCAGGCCAAAAAGAGAAGAAAAAATAGCAGCCATGCGCAAATCAAGAAGAGAAGTCGATGAATTCAAGACGCATTAGAATAGGAATCGATGTTGGCGGCACTTTTACTAAAGCTGTAGCAATTGACATCAAAACAGGACAAATCATAGGAAAATCAACCATATCCACCACCCACAAAGCGCAAAAGGGTGTTTCCGAGGGCATAGTATCAACATTATCAAATCTTTTATCAGAGTCAAAAATTGGAATTGAAGAAATCGAATTGATTGCACATTCCACAACGCAGGCAATCAATGCGTTGCTAGAGGCAGACACTGCCAAGGTTGGCATCATAGCCATGGGCGTTACTCCAGAAAAGAGCAACATTGTAAAGCGCACCACGCTAACTGACGCAAAATACAATTCCGATCAGTCACTAAAAACAGAGCACGCATTTTTGGACACAGCTCATCTTATTTCAGAATCTGAAGTAAATCAAGCAATATCATCACTCAAGGACAGGGGGGCGCAAGTAATTGTAGCTACCGAGGCATTTGGGGTTG
The DNA here is from genome assembly GCA_052387615.1 of Candidatus Nitrosotenuis sp. GTDB lineage: Archaea > Thermoproteota > Nitrososphaeria > Nitrososphaerales > Nitrosopumilaceae > Nitrosotenuis. The sequence continues at coordinate 8,069 of JBQTIZ010000030.1, forward strand.
ATGATCCATCAAATGAAATGTTTGTAATGAAAAACGCCATCACGCACAATATTCCAGCTACCGCATCGCATGAAATCTCTGGGATTTATGGCCTCGAAATTAGAACTCTGACTGCAGCAATAAACGCAAGTGTGTTACCGAAAACATTTGAAGTTGCAAACTATGTAGAAGAGGCAATCAAAAACGCAGGAGTCCAAGCACCGATCATGATAATGAAAGGCGATGGCGGTGTTACCAACATGGACACATTTAGAACAAAGCCAATTCTGACAATACTGTCGGGGCCTGCCGCCAGTGTTGCTGGTGCCTTACTATACCTCAAAGTGTCAAATGGGATATTTGTTGAGGTTGGTGGCACATCAACTAATATTTGCATAATAAAAAATGGCAAGCCAGAAATTCGTTATGTCACCATAAAGGATCATCCAACCTGCATAAGATCAATGGATGTGAGAATCTTGGGAGTAGCTGGAGGCTCTATGATAAAGCTAAAGGACAAACACGTCTGGAAGATTGGGCCTAGAAGCGCGCACATTGCAGGTATGCGCTATTCGTGCTTTGCCGAGCCCGAAGTTCTCAAAAAAGGCAAGATCATATTCGTAAAACCAAAGCAAAGTGACGTAGACTCGTATGTTGCAGTACAATGCGAAAATGAGATATTTGCCATTACCAACACATGTGCTGCAAATGCATTAGGCCTAATTGACAAAAATGATTATTCCTATGCAAACCAAAATTCTGCAAAAATTACAATGGAGTTACTGGGCAGAGAGATAGGAGTCACTGGAGCAGAGGTCGCCATGTCAGTCATTCAGACAGCATCATTTGAAATAACAAAGACTGTATCCAAAATCCTAAAAGAATTCAAGATGGACAAGAACAAGACGCAAATCATCGGAGGTGGTGGCGGAGCATCTGTTTTGGTGCCATTTGTTGCAAAACAGATAGGTATTCAATACCAAAAAGCAGAGCATGCAGAAGTGATATCATCAATTGGTGTAGCGTCATCAATGATTCAGGAAGAAATAGAGCACACCATAACAAACCCAACACCTGAGCAAATTTCAGAAATGCACAAAAAAATCCACCAAATAATGATAGACAGGGGCGCAGTCCCAGAGTCGATAGTAATCAACTCGGAATACATTTCAGAAAAATCATTACTGCGAGTGTCAGCTACTGGAAATGTCGAGCTAGACAGTGCGGACAATGCAAAAAATGTCTTCACACTAGATGAGGCAAAAAATCGTGCAGGCGAGACAATGGAATTATCAACAGAACTAGTTGATTTGAGCTTTGAGACTGATCATTATTTTGTTTTTAATGGGCATGTATCTGAAAAGAAATTATTTAGCAAAAAAAATAGACATCATGTTTTGGTCCTAGATAGGTTTGGACGGCAAAAACTGTCTCTATCTAATGCAAAAATATTCCAAGGCGGAAAAATCTCCATACTGGAAGAGCTGGACGATTTTCTGGAATCACGCAATAATGACATTGCCCCCCAAGTCTATTTGCTGAACAATCTCAAGCTGATTGATTTTTCGAGCCTGACATCAATATCCCATATACTTAATGCTGTACAACAAGAGCTAGATTCGTCTGAAAAAGCAGC
>JBQTIZ010000031.1:0-16338 GCA_052387615.1 Candidatus Nitrosotenuis sp.
AATCCCTTACCCGGCGCTCTTGCTCTGTCAGTATGATAATTCAGAGAAAAATTTGTCACACAAAGGCAAATTCAATTTAACCAACCCATTTACTATCTTCTTTTCTATCATAACGTCAACTAATGTCTCAAAGATATCGTCAAAAAATCCACTATCGTGTAAAAGTTATTCCAATTAAAAAAATTCACATTTGGGATGAGGCCCAAGCAAGATCTCTTAACAGAGAAGGTATTGCAGAATTAGCAAGATCGATCAAAAACGAAGGTCTTCAAAACCCGCCAATGGTTCAAAAAAATGGCAAAGGCCAATTCCTTTTGATGTCTGGCCAAAGACGTCTTGCCGCACTAAAACGTCTCAAAGCAAAAAAAATCCCAGTACTTGTTCTAACAAAAGGGTATGACCTAGAAAATGCAAAGGCTGCATCCGTCATTGAAAATCTACATCGAAAGAGCATGAATCCAAAGGATATGGCTCACTCTTGCAGCTTTTTAGCCGAAAAAATGGGGGTCTCAAAAGGAGCAAGCTCACTTGGCATATCAAGAAAAACATTCAAAAAATATGTTGGCTTTGCAGCATTGCCGGGTCCAATCAAAAGTATGGTTCCAGGAGTACTCTCTAGCAGCGTTGCAATCAAACTGCATGCAATTGTCCCGAATGTAAAAAAATCTATCAAAATTGCACACCGTATCGCAAGACTCGACGCAAGAACTCAAAATACCTATCTCAAAGCACTTGCCAGACACCCACGTGCAAATCATGCTACTTTACTCCGACAGGCACATTTACTCGCAGTAAGACAGACAGTGCCTGTCACTCTACCCAAGACGTATGCAAAAAGACTGGAGCGAATCTCTCTGTATAGGGAAGAAAACCCAGAAAAGCTTGCTCAGCAAATAGTAGTGTCTTGGCTTGCAAAAAGAAAACGATAATTCTTTCAAACAACCCCAAGCTAAATTCAAAATAGTCAAGAAACTGGTGTTGCCGTACATCTTCTTTGGTCTCTGGACTCAATTATTGTGACAATAACACACAACAATTCCAAATCTAAGAATCATGTAAGGTTGTCAAGTAATCGACTAGTAAAATGTCAAAAGTGCGGCCAGGAACTGCAGCTGGATCAAAAGTCTGTTCGATACGAAAACAAATGGTTCCACATGGATTGTTTCAAGCAAACTATAGCACCAAAGAAAAAACCACATGATTCCAAGTTGTACAAAACAAAACCAATGGAAATACAAAAGCAACCGCAAGATCCTATATTATACAAAACAAAACCAATAGGGGTACAAAGACAGTCGCAAAGTCCTGTCTACAAGGGTACGATACTTTCTGAGCAAACGTACCAAATTCCTTCTCAATCAAAGATTGTCTTACCTCAAATTCAAACATCTCCAAATTATGTAAAACAATTACCAAAAACTCACTCTATTATACCCCCGACACCTACATTACCACCTATAGAAAAACCACAACCAGTCAAAACAAAGCACGTGCCTCCAAAAGATGCACCGAAATCATCAAAACGACTCTCTCAGGTAAAGGTAAAAAAACAAAAACTAAAGCTCGATCCAGTTCTTGTTGTTTTGGCAGTCACCATATTCTTACTGCTTGGAATTACCTCATACACCATCTACACATTGCTTAGTCTGTTGGCAATGGGTGCTGCGGCATTAATTGCATTTTACCACATTTTGTCAAGAAAATCACCAGAGTCCCAATACAAGTACAAAACAAGAAATGCCTCGGTTTATTCGATTGCGATTCTAATAATGCCGTTTGCGTTTGGAATACTAAACGCAGTTGACGTACTTGGGGTGTTTGAGTCAGCGTTTGGTTTTGACAAGTATGGACTCTCTAATAAAAATACGATTTTTTCCTCAATTCACACATTCGATGCGCAATATTCTATAATGACTGTAGTTCAGGCAGTATTCATCTGGTCGCTTACACTGTCGTTTTGGCAGACGATGCTTTTTGTCCCACTTGCCATACGAAGTGTGGCAAAAGAATCACAGCTAACAGACCCTCCGGAATGGCCAAAAATATCCGTCATCATACCTGCATATAACGAGGAAAAAGTCATACGGACTACTATTGAGTCTCTCTTGGCAACAGACTATGCCAACAAGGAAATCATCCTAGTCGATGATGGAAGTAAAGACCAAACCCTTACAATTGCATTGCAATACAAAGACAGAATCAAGGTAATACACAAGGAAAATGGCGGAAAGGCATCTGCGCTAAACCAAGGGCTGCTATACACAACAGGAGATATAGTGACTATAGTAGATGCTGACACAATAATTGGAAATTCTGCGCTCAAATACATTGCGAGGGGAATGGCGCAGGAAAACGTGGCAGCAGTTGCAGGAAATGTCAAGATTCGAAACAAGATGAACTGGCTTACTTGGTGCCAAGCCCTGGAGTATCTCTCCGGCATACAAATAATGAGACGCGGCCTTGACTATTTTGGGGCAATAACAATAGTGCCTGGCGCGCTAGGCGCGTTTAGAAAAAAGAAACTGGAGGAGGCAGGAACATATCACAAAGAAACACTTGTTGAGGATTTTGATGCCACAATGAAGGTTCTGCGCTCAGGAATGGTGGTGAGTGGAAGCAACAAGGCAACGGCATACACTCAGGCACCGCAAACCCTGCAAGATTTTTGGAAACAGCGAAAGCGATGGTACCGTGGGAATCTCCAAGTTCTAAAAAGGCACTCTGATATTTTGTTAAATCCGAGGTTTGGCTATCTGCACAGAATATCCTACCCTCTTATGGCAATACACATGCTGGTTATACCAATAGCAGGCTTGATGATGTGGGGTTTTGCGGCATATCAGTTAATTCAAGGCGAATTCATGTTTGTTGTTTATACACTTGGCATGTATATTACACTGCAATACCTAATGTCTGCAATGGCAGTGCGAATGGATGGGGATGATAAAAAAATGATTCTTTATTCAGTGTTTTTGGTGATAGGATACAAGCAGATAATTGACTTTATGCAGCTCAAGGCAGTAATTGAAGAGGTGATTGGCAAAAAAGCAATATGGACTAGCGCACAGAGAGTAAAGCAGTAAATGATTGAGTTCAGGCTCCTTGTGATCATGGTAGTACTTTGCGCATTGACGATACCGCAGGCATTTGCACAAGAAAAAACCGGCTCACTGGAACTATTCATAAAAAATGAAAACGATGACAGGGTTACTCCTCCGGGCATCTCTGTCAAAATATTCAAAGACCTTGAGGCAAAATCCCTCCAAGAGATCCCATCCTTTGAGGACAACCCGACAATTGTCTCATCAGTACCTCTGAATCATAGGTACAAAGTCGAAGTCTACATGAATAGCATGTATGCAGGCACTGGCTTTGTCGACATGAAAAAGGAAAAAGAAAACCTAGAGATCACAATTAAGAACACCGGTGGAATGCAGCTGGCCATATTCTACAAGGACAACGAAACGCCTCTTGTTGGTGCCAAAGTGTGGATTAAATCTAACGATGGCAAGTCTTGGAGCTATTCCGAAACTGACAAAAACGGCAAAACCCTGAGGGCATGGCTATTCCCTACCGTAAAGGAAGGAGATTATTATTACGCCGAAGTCTCTCTTGGGCCGAACCTAAAGTATGTCGAGCCACAAATAAAACTGCAGCCAAACACCGCACAGGACTTTAAAATTACAACAAAATGGCCCACCATAATCGACAAACTAATCCAAGTCGAGGTTTACAATAACACAAAAAACAAAGTAGCAAAGCAGGATGGAACATTTCTAGTGCAGCTGTATGACTCCAAAAAGAACAAGATTGCAGAATCTATGGTAACCAATAAGGGCCTTACATATCTGTCAAATCTCAAGGTTGGCAACTATGCACTGTATGTCAAAACAAAAGACAGTCTTGGGCAGCTAAAGACAGATGTTTGTAAGAGTGCCACCATCACAGACTCGACAGATATTGTAAAAATTTATCTTCACAATCCGGAGCTAAACGACGACCACCTAAACTGTAACTGTGTTGCTTTTAGGTTAGATGATGTACAGGATTTCTTTCTGTCTCAGGCACAACAAGCAATCATGACTACATTTGGGCAAAAACATCTTCCGCTGACAATTGGGATGATTGGAAGCGTGGTTGGCACAGACCAGAAGCTAGTCTCAACAATAAAGGATGGTATAACAAATAACGAAATAGAAATAGCAAACCACAGCTTGCATCACAATGTCTATACAAAAATGACAAAAACAGAACAAGACACCGACATCAAAAATTCTAACAAAAAGATCTCTGAGATGTTTGGCGTAACGCCAATTACATTCATCCCACCTCAAAACCTGTTCAATAACGACACTATCTTAGTTCTCAAGGAAAATGGATTTACTCACATAAGCCATGGAGAGATAGGAGTAGTAGATGATCCGCCCAAATTCCAGAAATCCCAATTTTACTATTTCCCAATGTTTGCTTATACTGCAAGCCTAAATGCAGACACTGGCAGATGGATACCGCAGTCAAATGATGAAATTCTAAACAGAATAAACGACAGCGTCTTCAACTATGGATATGCCGTAGTGATGATGCATCCACACGAATTTTCTGCCTTGGAAAATGGCGTTTATGCAAACAAGGTAAACACTACAAAAGTTGGCGAACTCGGAGTATTGCTGGACAAAATACAGTCCGATGGAATCAAAATACTGCCAATCAACTCAATTCAAGACTATGATGTACAACCAATAGCCAAACCTGTGCCTGACAAACCAGATCTAGCAAACTGTAACTGTGTGGCGTTTAGGCTAGACAATGTTCAGGACTTTTGGCTGAATGACGTGCAAAATACCGCGATTGAGACCTTTACGCAGAACAAGGTTCCACTAACACTTACTGTTATTGGCAAGTTTATTGGCGATGATCCAAAGACAGTCAATTTTATCAAAGAAAAGATAGAGAACAAGTCTCAGATAAAAATTGCAAACCGAGGTTGGGAATACATAGATCATACCACATACGATAAGGAAAAACAGATGACAAGCATCCAGCAAACAAACAACAAAATAAACATAGTCTTCAATAAGAAGGCCACTCTCTTTAGCCCTCCATATGATGCGTTTAATAAAGACACATTGGATGCGGCAAAATCTGCAAATATTTCACACTTTAGCTCAAGTGTGGCAAAAGATTTACCACCATTCCAAGATTCTCTAAAACACATTCCAAACACGATCGTGTTTTCAAGCCTAATTGATGATGATCCGTTTTTCTCTGGTACCATACCTGAAAAGGCGCTTGCAAAAATTCAAGCAAGCATAAAGCAATACGGCTTTGCAGTAGTTAGCCTTCAGCCATCTGATCTTGCAGTAAAAACAGGCGAGTTCAAAAATGAGGTAAATTCTGAAAAACTCCGACTCCTCAAGACGGTAATTTCAGAAATTAAATCAAACCAAATCAAGACCGTTTCATTGGAATCAATCCCAGACACACTAGCAGATGGCTCAATTGTGATTCCAGACTGGATAAAAAACAACGCCAAATGGTGGTCTGAAGGAAAGATGGGTGACTCTGACTTTACAAAGGGCTTGCAATACCTGATCGAGCAAGACATAATCAAGATTCCAGATACTGAGAAAGGAACTGCTGCCCAGAAAATTCCGAACTGGATAAAAAACAACGCCAAATGGTGGTCTGAAGGAAAAATTGGAAACGGAGATTTTGTTAAAGGGATTCAATACTTAATCCAAAATGGAATGATTATCGTCTAGCTTGGAAACGAAGAATCTGGTCCTACCTTGTCCTGAGGCTTTACATCCTGATCCCACTTTCCTCGAATTCCTTTGATCAGAAAAAAAACCCCAATTCCAATTAGGCCTAATACTAGTGCAAAAAACAAAGCCCGGTCTTGCATAACACTGGTACAGCTTACCACAACTTGTTTCTCATCAACAAATTTGTAGCAGTCTCCAAATTCCTGAGCTTGTATGGCAAAGCTGTAATGATCTTGTCCAAATATGCCTAAAACTAAAAACCCCACAAAAATAAAACCAATCCCAATTAATGTAAATCTAATATCACTCATACATCTTGGTTAGCATGTGGTGGCTTATGTTGCTTTTTCCAAGCTTCTCTTGAGATTCTTAAGTGATTTTTCATAAAATGATTCCATGAATTCCAAGAAATCCTCGAACTGTTTTTTATCAGAATTATTACTAATGAGAAATGAAGACCATTCAAGATCACATACCTTGCCTTTTGGTGTGATTACAAGTGTTGCATGATATCCATCAAGCGGTAATCCGTTTGTTGCAACGTATGACAGACATTCATTCTCCTTCCAACCTACAGCATATTCAATAATCTGGCTACCATCCACAAATGTTATCTTTCTTGCGGCACCCAAATCGTCTCTTATTTTAGAGAGAAACTCTGTTTTCTTTACGTCTACTACCCAGTTTGATAGCCCAACAAAATTACCGATCTCTTTCCACAGTGATGCAGCAGAGACATTGATTGTAATCGACTGGCTTACTGTGCCACAAAAGCTTCCATTTTTGTTGTGACTAAGAACGGCCTGGCTCATATACTGGAAGGTAAGGCATCCGGTTTTTAAATTTTAGAAAATTCGACAGATATACATTTGATAGGCGTACTGACACATCTGAGATGGTTTTTGGGTGGGGCAAAAAAAAGCGAGAGGATAATCCACAAGTCGCCACAAAAAACAAACTAAAACTAGATGAGATCGATTCTATCTTGTCTGCACAAAAAGAAGCGAAAAGAAAAGAAATCATCACCAAATCAAAACCGTTATTTCTTGAAATGCAAAATGAGCTTAACTCTATTTACAAAATAATTGATCATTTAAAAAATGACGATCTCAAAGTAGATGATATAGATACAACACTCAGAGTTTTAGTTGTTCGAAGCAAGACTGAAGTGATTGACGTAATATCTAAAGAATCAAAAAAATCACTACCGTCAGTTTTTTCATATGCTGATGTTCTAAAGACTGCAGATGCCTCAGCTCACACATTGAAAAAAATTGGAGATGTTTTAGGTAAACATAGCAGAGTGATTCATGTTTTTGCAAAAAAATATGCCCAAGATCTTAAAGATCACTTGGAACTTGTAACAAAAAACAATACGTTGATAATAAAAATGATCTCTGATTATTCTTTGCTAGAATCATCTTCAGAGATGATCAAAGACATGGGCTCAAAAGTAAATCTGTCCACACAAGAAATCAAGGAAATCACTGAACATATTGCAAAGCTGCAAGAATCAAAAAATGCTGCAGAACAACTATGCATGTCCACACAAAAACAAATCTCCGAGACACGTTTGTCTGCTGAGTATGCCCAGTTTTTAGAATTACATGATAAAATAAAGCAGATGAAATCGCAAGAAGAAAACCTAGACAAAGAAATTGATGACGAATTCTCCAAAACATCCAGACCGCTTGGCAAGTATGTCTACGTCACGTCTCTTGATAAATCACTGAAATCCATTCTGGAAAGACTAGTTGAGAGGCCCTCACAAGTTATTGCTACTGAGAGTAAGGATTCGATTATCACCATATTAGAATCCTGTATGAAAGGAATTGTGTCTGGGACTGTCTCCGTCAAAGAAACCGACAAGTCAGTTGACCATTTTACCAATCTAATATCTGCACTTGACGGACTGATCTCAAAGAAAAATAACATAAAGTCCCAAATTTATGACTTGGAACAAAAAATCATGACCTTTGATTATAAAAAACTAGAAACACTCGAAAAACAGCAAATAAAATCAAAATCAGACAAAGAAGATTCGGAATCTAAAATCAAGAACCTAGAGTCTGACCTAGCGCAGAAAGTCTTGAAAAAACAAAAACTCATTGGTGACCTAGAGTTGACACTTGAGCAACTAGTTGGAGCAAAATACGACATCGTATTGGAATGATACATGAAATCAAAGCTAGAGCGCAAAGTCATTTTAAAAAAGGACGTATGGAATGGGATTTTGTCATATTGTAAAATGAAACATCCATCTGAAGGAATACTGATACTGAAAGGAAAATCCAAAAAAGGAACAATAACAGTAGACGGCTTGATCATTCCACCGTTTTCGTACAGTGATCAAACCTTTGCGGGCTTTCCACAGTCGTTTCTGCCGCTTGATTTATCCTACGTTGGAACCGCACACTCACACCCGAGCGGTTCAGCAGAACCATCAGTTACAGACTTGCACAATTTTTTTGGGCTTGTCTCAATAATTGTCCAGTCGCCATATGATGACACTGACGACATTTTTGCATGGGACAGTCAGGCAAATCCAATTGAGATAATTTTTGAGTCAGATGTTAAGTAACAAAACTGACAAAACTTTAAATCCTTTTTTAAGGCAATTACTGTATTGTATTCGTATAAGAGATATCTCATTTACCTATTTGCGTCACTTGCGTTTAGTATCGGCATTCAAATCTTGTTTACAACGCTAGGATTTCCACCATATACTGGACTTGCAGTAGCTTTGGCCGTGTTCATCTTCCTCCCAATTTGGATTAGACGTAGTCAAATGAGTAAAATGCGCGGCTATGGTGGCGATTCCTCTGGAGGCGGATTCTTTGGCTTTAACTCTGAAGGTGGGGGAGGAGTCAAGTATGTCTGTCTTACATGCAATCACAAATTCAAAGGTGCCACATGTCCAAGATGCGGTTCCAAGATGAAACGCGCAGATTTCTAAATTATGTCTCTTGAAGAGCTGAGAACAAAGGCAATCTATCAGAATTCAATAGATACTTGGATTGCAATATGTGAGGAAAAACAACTCGACTGGTATGAGACTGAACACTATAAAAAATTCGTTGGACATCTTTTACAAAATGGCCTCAATCTCAAAAAATTCCCATTATGTATCAAGGAAACCGGAGGCATGTATGAGAGAGGAAAGGACAAGACCAAGTTTGCAGAAATCTTAGCGCAGCTTACTGATCCAAACGCTGCGGCATACACAATAAAGCTAAACGATCAGGCACTCAAAATAATCCGAGAATTCAAGCTGGACAACTAACGCCTGAGTTTTGGATTCACTATTGACTCTAGTGAATTTCCAATAAAGACAAAGGCAAGACCAGTCACTGCAACCATAACGCCAGGTGGTATTATCCACCACCACAATCCTCGAGCAGCTGCTCCATGTGCCTTGGCATCATGTAGGATTTGACCCCATGTAGGGTATGTTGGGTCTCCTAGGCCCAAAAAGCTAAGGCCTGCCTCTGTTGTTATCGCGGCAGGAACTGAGATTGCAATGCTTGCAAGAGCATATGGCATTATCTGGGGAATTATATGACGAAATATTATTCTAGAGTCTTTTTGGCCCATTGTCTTTGCAGCATCAACGAACTGACGTGTCTTGATCTGCAATGCCATGCTTCTTGAAACTTTGGCAATTCCAACCCAGCCAAATATCATCAGAAATCCAATCATCAAAAATATGCTATTCGATGTTGTAACTGAGAGAATTATCAAAAATGGCAAGGCAGGTAATGCATAAACTATGTCATTGAGTCTCATCATGGATTCGTCTGTTTTTCCGCCCTTATAGCCCGCATACACCCCAAAGACTAGGCCTGACACTACTGAGCCAAAAGCCACCACAACACCAATGAATAACGCGACTGGCGTTCCCCAAAGCAATCCAATCGTCAGGTCTCGCCTTAATTCGTCCGTTCCAACCAAGCCAAACACTTTACCTCCCAAAATCATCTTTGAGTCAAATACGTGAATGTCATTTCCAGACAGTGTGATGATAAACTCGTATTTGCCTTTTAAGAGTTCATGATTCACAGTCTTTGCAAAGATAATTTCTTTTGCAGTCATGGATTGTATTGGATAGGAAAATCTGTCCGACTCTAATCTCAAATTTTTCCTAATTGACTCACTAGTTGAGAATATCTTATCAGTGTAATCTGTTTTTTGTGCGGAATGGGGGAGCGAGGACGACAGTAGTTCAAAGGCTATCCCGTCCGGCCTAATTACGTTGATCTGTAGCACAGGTGAGCCGGAATATGTGGAACGATGTTGGAGTAAAAACTCATTTGGAAAATAATCATAGTTATAATCGACTTCAAATTTTTGCATAATTATTACCTCTGAGCTGCTTTTTCTAATGGTGGCAAACGATTCATCAAGTATTTTATGCTCTGGAATCTTTTTTTCAGAAACCCAGTTAACCCAGATTGGCAGCGCAGACTTTGGAAATTCAGTCCAGCTTGCAGGATTATTCCACTGCTTGTATGTGTCTACAGGTATTGTGATGACAGTAAAGATGGATAGCGCTATTAGAGTTACAAGTATGCCTAGTCCTACTAGCCCTATCTTGTTTTTTGTAAAACTAGTTCTAATCTCTGAATAATCCATTACATCGTCCTAATTCTTGGATCCAAGTACCCATAAAGCAAGTCTGAAACAAAGATGCTGATCAAAAAGAATACCGTTAGAACATACGTCGCACCAATTATCAATGGCAGATCCATCAGCGTGATTGCTTCAAAGTAGAGCCGTCCCATTCCAGGCCAATCAAAGACTGCCTCTGTAATTATTGCCCCACCAAGCGAGCCTGAGAGGCTTAGAGCTAGTATTGTAACAATTGGTGGTGCGGCATTTTTGAGCGCACTGCCAAAAATTATCTTACGATGTTCTATCCCAATTGTTTTTTTGACAAAAATAAAATCTTCTTGCATTATTCCGGCCATAAAATTTCGAACCAAGTATGCCCAAGTCCCAAATCCGATTAGAACGATTGTGATTATTGGCAGCGTCATATGGTATAGCAACGCGCCTAGATATCCAGGATCCGTTTGCGGTATGGGCGGCGTTGCCCTAGCTGGGAAAACATTGTAGGAAAATGCGAATGTGAATATCATAATAAGTCCAACCCACCAAACAGGAAAACTACTGCTAATTATTGCAAATGAAGATGTTATCTTGTCAGTTTTAGAGCCAACCTTACTTCCAGATATTGCCCCAACAAATATTCCGATTATTGATATGATTATGGTTGCTGTGGTAAACAGCAAAATGGTTCGTGGAAGTTTTTCAAGTATGATGTCGCCAACTGCTGTGGATCCAGAATCGCTTGTCAAAAATGCAGAGTGGCCGAAATCTAAAATCAAAATTTTGTACATTGCGAGGCCTATTCTGTTTGGAGAATACCATGGCGCATCAAGCCCAAGTGCTTTTGTACGCTTGTCTATTTGATCAGAAATGTACAAGTTTAGCTCATCCGTTCCTGCAAACCCTGACATTATCTCCCTGTTTTCGACTATTTCTGATCTTACCTGGATCGCGATTCCTTTTTTTAGAATTGCATCCATGTTGGAACCAACCAAAAGAACTGTAAGAAATAGAGTTGCCATCAGCACGCCAAACAAAATCAAACCGCGCTTAGCAAAATAACGTTTTAGTCCCATTCTTGAAATCTTACAAAGTAGCTTAAAATCTTATTTCTTATAATGTCATGAACATATCATATGATCGCAATCTATTCTAATCTGCTTTTCTAGGTGATATGGTGAGTGCTAGTACAATTCGTAAGGCAAAAAAATTGGTTGAAGATGGAAATGTAATCAAGATAACGGATGACTTGTTCCAAGTACGTTCTTCATCCGACCCTGACAAATCATATGTAGTGACACTTGACTCCTGTGATTGTCTTGGATTCAAAAATTTCTACAAATTTCATCACGGAAAAGGAATTAAGGCAAATTGTTCACATCTGGAGGCAGTGAGAATATTCCTAAATCTGTAGTTACCGACTAAGTGAATTCATTAAGCAATTATTTTTGGTTTGAATGTCTGTCTGTAAAACCACAACAATCCGAGTATCTCAATTTGTTCAATAAATAAAATTAGGTGCAAATTGACGAGCCATCCGCCAACAGAATCATTTAGTATGGCGTATGAAATTGCAAGAGCATATTCTAGATACTGGATTTGTGTAAATCCAATAATACTATGGTCCTGAATCTGGGGGCCTACTAACTTTGATACTGTACCTCGATCAAATCTTTTATCGGCAAAGTTCTTGGCAATGATTTCTTTATCGTGATGATATTCTGAATTACCTTTGTCGATTAAGAGTATGGTGGTGCCAAAATAGGCTGAAAATAACACCAATATCAAAATAATAGCTTTAATGGGCTTGCCCCAGAGGGATTTTGTCATTTGCTTTTTGAATATTTGTCCTAGTTTACCCAACTTTTCTTTTTTGACTAGTATGATCAAAATAACGGAAATTAAAGATGCTATTCCTAGCATTCCGAACCAATTATCAAAAAGATATTCTCCCACAATTAGTCGTATGGGCAGGAATATTGATGCAGTAAAGCCCAAAACCACAAGTTTCTCTCTCAAATCGGTCAAATCCATGCCTGTGCTTCCTCTAAATTATTCGTCTAGAACTTGGTTTTGAGGTTCTTGAGATATCTAACACTGACTCTGTATGCTCGAATTGCAGAGTAAATTTCAAAAAGCTCCTTGTACGACGGGTTTATCTTTTTGAGATCTTCTCTGTTTATTCCAAAGTCCGTAATGGTTTGCCATATGTTCTCAAGCGAGGCACCTTCACCATCTACTAGCATTGAAGAAAGGTGTCTGCATATTCCCTTGCCTAGACTGATGCTTGTGGACATCATGCCCGCCATGCTTTAGCTCTGATTATATCTACGGCGGAACTTGATCGGCTTTGATGGTTCCAAATTGGAACCTCTGATCTTTGCTAAAATTACTTTAGATTCTTGTTGTAGGTTAGCCCTTTTACCTTTTTACTGTTTATCTTGAGGTCCTCATGTTTTTTTATTTTGGAATGATTTTCCGTATTATTTGCACTGCCCACCTTTTGAATCTGATCATTAGTGCTCGCAATTTTATCAAAGTAGGCCTTTTTGGCATCTGCAAGCGAGCCACCGTTTTCTAAAACTTTCTGCATTTCGTATTTCGCTTCCTCATAGATCTGTCGTGTATAATCCAACTGAGCCCGTATTACATCTTTGATGCGTGGGTCTAATCTTGAAATGTATTTACCTTGATCATCTGTTGAATATATGCCAGCACCTACCGCAGTCGCATTTATGGTTTCATTACGTTTTTGGCTAGCTACATCGCGTTTGTCTTGTAGCGCAAGCCTTTGCGCCTCTATTTCATACTGTTTCTGTTTTCTCTTGTTTTGCTCTTCGATAAATTTCTGATACTGTTTTTGTTTTAGTGCTTTGTATGGATCGTTTTTACTCTTGATGTCTTTATCATAGCCCTTGGAATAGTAAATGTCATCAAAGGTGCTAACATCTTTTCCAATCTTGAGCGTGGCTGTGGCAAATCCTTTGAGGTCATATAATGTAGCAGAAATGCTCACAGAAAACACTCCCTGAGATTGTTGTTCACCAAACTCGTATCTAAAATTTCCATCCTCATCCGTTGTGGTAATAACAGAATTGTCTGCAAACCGAATCTTGAGTTGTACTCCAGAAACTGGCTGATCTAGATGATTTACAATATTTCCAAAAATCACGGGTTTTTCGTTTACCTCTATTTGATCTTGCTCGAATTGTGTTTTTATGATTAAATCCCATGGCTTTGCCGCAAAGGCTGGAGTGACGCCAAAAACCAGAATCACTGCCAATATTAGGGAAATAATGGCATATTGCAATACCGCAGTTTTGTATGTTTTTTGTTAAAGCTCGAAAATCAAATTGTACCAAGTTATAGATCAGTTATTTTTGAGCAGTTTTATGATCAAAGACAAGTTTTGATCGTTTTTCATAAAATTGATCAAAGATCACAAGGTAGGATCAAAAGATCGATATTTGATCAGATTTTGGACAAGTCAATAAACCAAACGATCTATAAACAAAAAATGATCTGAAAAGTGTCCCGATTTGAACGAAAGCTTTTAATCGGCGTAATTTTTACGTTAAAAATGTTGCAACTAAAAACCTCCACTGTTTTGATGGCACTACTTGTTGTAAGCATGATGGTTTCTCCAGCATTTGCTGCAGTTACTCCATCTAAAGAAAATGTCCAAAACATTGCGAAATCCGGCGACTTTGTAACTTTAACCGGCGAAGGCATCGATCCTGACGATGACTCCTTGACAATCTCTTGGACTCAAGTCGGAGGCGAAGAAGTTGAACTGACTCCATCAAACACTGTAGCAGAGCCGACCTTTAAAGCGCCAGAAGTAGAAAATGGCAGAGTTAAAATTTTAACATTTGAATTAACCGTAGAAGATCCTTATGGGGAAATTGACACTGATTTAATCAAAGTTATAGTCATGCCAAGAAACCAACCGCCAACTGCAGATGCTGGTGAAGATCAGACTGTAGAAAAAGGCGATGAGGTAACACTTGATGGTTCAGGCGCAGACCCCGACGGAGACCCACTTACATACCGCTGGTCACAAATCGATGGACCATCAATCGAACTTGATGACCCATCATCGCAAAATCCGTCATTTGATACTTCGAGTGTGACAAGAAGCACTGGAATATTCCGATTTCAATTAACAGTATTTGACGGCTTTGGCGGAATTGCCAGGGATGCCGTTATTGTAAAAATGATTGCAGGCAAACCAACACTGATTTCAGCTGCTGCAGGCCCTGATCAAATGGTAGATGAAGGCGAGACAGTCCAATTAGATGGAGTCTGCTCTGATAAACTAGACAGAGAAACTAATTATTCTTGGGCACAAACACTTGGACCATTTGTAGAACTATCATCAAATGCTGATCCAGACCCAACATTTGTAGCACCAGAAATTCCAAATGGTTCCATCGTCCCAACAGCATTTAGATTAACATGTCAAGTAGATGGTGGCGGAACAGCAACCGATGTAATTATTGTTAGAGTTAGACCAATTAATGATGATCCACTAGCAGATGCGGGACCAGACAAGAATACATCATCAAACAGATTTGTATATCTTTCAGGTTCTGGCTCTGACCCAGATGGAGACATCGTAAAATACACTTGGCGACAAACAGGTGGCGATGATGTCGTAATTGCACACCCAACCAGTGCTGAAGCAAGATTCAAAGCTCCAGAGGTTTCAGGTGGGGCTTCAACTGAATTAGAATTTGAAATAACCGTTACTGACCCATATGGTGGAGAAGACTCGGACACAATGACAGTAACTGTAGTATCTGATAATGTTCGAGCATCCGCAGACGCTGGCGCAGATCAAGTTGTAGATGAGCAAACCGATGTTACACTAGCTGGTTCTGGCTCTGACCCAGATAGCGAAGAAATAACCTTTGCATGGAAACAAGTAGGCGGAGAAGCAGTGGAATTATCATCAACCGATGAGGCAGAGCCAACGTTTACTGCCCCTATTGTTGCAAACGGCAAAATCAAGGTACTGGTCTTTGAATTAAGAGTAGCTGATGAAAACGGTTTTCCAACAAAAGATATCTCCAAAGTCACAGTATTACCAGTAAACACACCACCTGTTGCTGATGCAGGTGAGGAGCAAACAGTAGATATTGGCGCAACAGTTTCGCTTGTAGGAACAGCATTTGATGAAGATGAGGAGCCACTCACATACCTCTGGAACCAAGTTTCTGGTGATTCAGTTACACTATCCACCTCAACTGAATTAGAGACAAGCTTCATTGCACCAAAGGTGACAGCTGACACCGTTTTGACATTCCAGTTAATTGCAAATGATGGACAGACAGACAGCGACCCATCAACAGTGGACGTAATAGTCAAGGGAACACTAGCAAAAGCATTGACTGCATATGCTGGTAAAGACCAGCGAGTGCCAGAACACTCTGATGTGACGCTATTTGGTTCAGGCAAGGATCCACTAAAGAACAAACTATCCTACAACTGGAGACAAGTCTCTGGTGAGCAGGTAACACTATCCGCGTCAGACATTGCCAAGCCGTCATTTGAGGCACCAGAAGTGGCAAACGGCGAAACAAAGACACTGGTCTTTGAAATCTTGGTGAGTGATGGATCTGGTAGAACTGCGACAGACAGTGTAACTGTAATTGTTGAGCCAATCAACGGTGCACCAACTGCAATTGCCAAAGTCAAGACAATAAGAGAAGCAATCTAAACTACATTTTTCCAACGCTTTCATCAAATTCATAAACCTCCATTATGTCAACAATAGTGAATTTTGGATTTAGAAAAATTTCAAGACGATGTTTATACTGTGACAAATCGACTTGCGAAAAACCTAGACAAAGATGACGTCCCAAAACTGAATTTTGTCAGACAGATATTAATTGAATTATACCAGCAAAACCTAGTCAAAATCAATCATTCTGTTTTGGAGCTAATCTGTGCTGCAAACTTG
>JBQTIZ010000032.1:0-2105 GCA_052387615.1 Candidatus Nitrosotenuis sp.
GTAATTGAGGAGAAATTTGCGCGTGCCGCACCAAAACCTGCTCTGTATAGACCAAAGGCAGTCTACGTTGGAAAGTACTGCGGCCCTCAGGGGTGCGAGTACCAGCCAATCGATCTTCGACAATAATTATTTAGACAATCACACGACAAATTTTTCATGGTATGGATAAAGTGGGCTGATTATGACAAGCCAAAAAAGAAAAAGACAGATACCAGATCAAAAAAGAAAAAACCGAAAATAGAGCCGAGAACTAAAATCATTCCAGGAAAACACAAAGCAGAATTCAAAAGAGCATCTGAGATTTAGTTTCTAGTGTTTAGCCATTGTTGCGCACGATTTGTTATGTCATGCTTGTACAAAACTTGGAACACCATTTCATAGAATGTGATTCCTTTTTGCTGAGCTTGTGCATCAAGCCACCTGATTCCTTCTGCCAGTTCAGGATCAGTCTCGGAGAACTGTACCAGTTCGTCGACCATCCTTGTAAAGAATACAAAGGATTTTTGCATTATGGATTAGTTTTATGATTGATTATTCAGACTTGAATTCAAATTATATAGACAAAAGACACCTTTTTGATTGACTTTGTTTCATACTTTATTTTTTGATGGAAACCCAAAACGAATTTGCTGGAGCATCAAAACGGATGATGTGGTAGTTGATCAGTTTCGAGATCATGCAGATATTTACTTGGATGTGGTAAGCAATCTACAATCAAAATACATCGCCCTGCATGTTGGAATCTTTTGGGGTATTGGAGTTTTCATAATAAAAAATGGCGATACAGTAAAAATTCAGTTTGATTCTGATGAGATGATAAAACACTTGTCATCAGATATTGTATTATCGGACAAGTTATTAGAAGATAAAAAAAAATTCATCAATCAGCTGGCGTCCCAGCGAGCACTTGTGTACCAGTATGAAAAAATAGAAAACGCTCAAAACATCTCATCAAAGATGTTATGACAGTACAAGCCCAACATCTAATAGATTGGTGTGTGTCGGGCCGGTCATGATAAGGCCACCGTGTTTTTGAAAAAAAGAATTTGAATCATTATTTTTCAAATATGGTTTTATGATGTGATGATCCATCATGTCACCAAAAATAGCACCGGCATGTTTTGTGTTACCGTCAATGCCATCAGTGCCTACCGACGCAACAACAACATTTTGTTTTAATTTTGATATCATATTCAGTACGAGCTCCTGGTTGCGGCCACCTTTGCCTCTGCCGCGCACTTTGACAGTAGGCTCACCGCCGAATATCAAACAGGATTTTTTCACCATTGAGGATTTTTGTAAAATTCTTGCAGCTGCCACACGCACATCACCACTTACACCAGAATAGAGTTTTGTTCGGTAGCCAAGATTTCTTGCTTGTTTTACCATCACATCAAGACAGTCAGAATTTGTTGCAATTATACAATTTGGAATTTTTGCTTTTTTTGGCGTTTCTGGGATTTTGCCTTTTGCTCCGTTTTTCAGCCTGTTTAGAATTGGTTTTGGGACTTTTTGCTCAAGGCCGTATTTTGATATAATTTTTAAACAGTCAGAAAACGTGGATTTATCGCAATAAACCAAGCCTGAGCCAATTGAGCCCAAATCATCATTCACAACATCAGACATCACGTACGATATTGCATCGCATCTCAGATTCTCCAAGATTTTTCCACCCTTTACTCCAGATAGATGCTTGCGAATTGCATTAATTTCAGAGATTGATGCGCCAGATTCCAGCAGGATCTGGGTCATTTGTTTTTTTTGGCCCAGAGTTATACCATTAGGCAAACAAACCAATGCCGAGGAGCCACCAGAGATTAGAAATATTACCAAATCATTTTTGCCCGTATTTTTGAGTAGTGTGATTATTCTCTTTGCAGACAGTATCGAGTTTTTGTTAGGTATTGGATGTCCAGCTTTTATGATTTGGAACTTTTTATTGCAAAACACAGGAGTATAGTTTTGAGGTATGGCAATAATGCCCCCATGTACAGATGTTATTTGATGCACTGATTTTGCCATAGAGTCAGCTGCTTTTCCAACTGCAACGAGCCAGACCTTGTCATAGTTTGAGATGTGGTATGATTTTTTACCACACACTAGCA
>JBQTIZ010000033.1:0-27307 GCA_052387615.1 Candidatus Nitrosotenuis sp.
GTCTGCCTATATGAGCTTAAGTCAAAAAGAAAGAGTGGTTTAGCTTAAGGAGCGCCGATTCTAAAGACGTTAGTTCCACATTTTGGGCAAACGCCTTTTACAGCTGGACGACCATTCTTTAGCTTTGTTACTTTAGGATCTTTAATTTCCCTTTTTGCTCTGCATTTTACACAATATGCTGTAGCCATTATGTTTGGTCTACAATGTGCGTGTATTTAGCAAGAAGCGGTAAAAAATATTTTACTATAGTATGGACGAGTCTACATTTATGATGTAAAACACATTACGAATTTCGACGTATTTTGTAATAATTGGTATTTTTAACCGATAAAGATGACTTAGATCACAGAATACAAAAATTTTAAGAGAAAATAACTATAATTTTTGTGAATTTCAATTGTATTATAAACAACAGTTTTTCCTAACAAATCAGGTTGCAATCAAAGAAAGGGTTCATCATAACTGGCATAGTACTTGCGGCAATAACTGCTGCAAGTTTTTCAATTTGGTTCATACCACAAGATGTCCAAACAAAGATCGTCATCTCCAATCCAAAAGATGAGCTTGATGCATTAATTGATCAGCAAAAAGCTATTGCAGACTCAGACAAGGACGAATTTGAGAAAATGATTTCAGGGCAGATAACTCCTGACAACTACATTGCAATTGCAGAGATTTCTTCATCTCAGATTCGCTCCATGATAATCGGTATAACAGAGCCAGATGTGTCTCAAGAATGGCATGCCAGCTATTTTGCATTAACAGAGTCGTTACGTAGCTACAACACATATCTCAGAGAGACCATAGTAATTGCAGAAAAGCTAAAGTCGGACCTAACAACTGACATCACAGAGGAACGCGTAAAAATTGACCAATACCTAACGCAAGCGCACGAATTCCTGAATACATCCAATGATGCCCGTCCAGTCTAGTCACGCCTAATTCCTATTTGTAATATTTTTAATCGTTGGAAATCATTAATAGGCAATTTTGCAAGATACAGTGATGTTGTCTCTTAAGGATTCTAAGATAGAAAAAAAACTAGATACTCCTCTGACAAGTAGGCTTTTGGTAATTTGCGTAGATAGAGACAATGACGTAGGAGATAAGGCGGGAGTTTTGACGCCAGTTGTTGGAAGGGATTCATGTATTGAAGCGGCACAAAAGCTTGCACTACAAGATCCAGAGGATGCTGATGCAAACTCGATTTTCTTTGCAATAAAGACATATGAAGATCTAATCAGTAAGGGCTATCAGGCTGAGGTAATTGTTGTTTCAGGGGTTGGAGATAGGGGTGTACAAGCAGATGAGAAGATTGTTCGCGAAGTAAAATCAGTTCTTTCCGGTTTTTCTGCAAACGGAGCAGTCATAGTATCAGATGGTGAAGATGATGAAAGTGTAATTCCAATTATACAAAATGTCGTGCCAATAGTTTCAGTTCAAAGATGTGTGATGAAAGTAAGTAGAAGCGTCGAGTATTCCTATGCAGTCTTTGGAAAATATCTAAAGATGATTGCATATGATTCAAAATATTCCAAGTTCTTTTTGGGTGTTCCAGGAATCTTACTCTTAATTGGCGGAATTGGAACGATATCTGGTTATACACAAGAAATCTTTGCGGTACTAGTCAGCATTTTGGGTGGGGCATTTTTGATTCGCGCATTCGATGTTGACAGGGCATGGGCAAGTTGGGCAAAACCAACACCTGCAGGTCTCATCAGGATGTTCACAGTGGTAACGGGTGTAATAATTGGCCTAGCATCAGTTCTATCAGGATTTTCTGCAATTCACACAAACATACTGGATCCACAAATTCTAGGATCAAGTGTTCCAAACATCTTTGCAGACAGAGTCACACTTGGTCAATTCATCGCAGGGGCATTGCCATTTTTGTGGATAGGAATTGGCACCATTTTTGGCGGAATTTTACTCAGCAATTGGTTAAAGGGAAGTCTCAGACAGATTACCGACGTTTTGCGAATGATCGTGCTTATTTCACTATATCCAACAGTATACCAATTTACCAATCTGCTGATTAATGATGAGAGTTCATTTACTCTGATCCCGCCATTCTTGGTAGGCCTTGTCATAACACTGATATCTGCCACCTTCTTATTCCGGAAATACAGGAAAAAGAAGGGAGGAGAAGTCTTATCGGAATAGAAAAAGCGGCACCATACCTCGCTTACTTTTACAAATTATACACGCAAAGATTAGAAAAAGAGATCAAACGCGGTACCATTCCAAACCACATCGCGGTCATACTAGACGGCAATAGAAGATGGGCAAAAAAGGCACTAACAATTAGTAAAAATGGCCATTTTAAGGGGGCAGATGCAGTTGAAAATTTTTTAGATTGGTGTGAAGAACTAGATATCAAAATAATCACACTCTATGTGCTATCCACAGAAAACTTGGATAGAAAAGACAACGAATTGGAATATCTGTATGAACTCATACAACAAAGACTCGAGAAACTCTACTCCGATCCACGTATTCATAAAAACAAAATGCGTGTCAAAGCTATGGGCAGAACTGAGCTCTTGCCAGATTCCATCAATGATGTGCTCAAAAGATTGGATGAGGTAACAAAAGGATATGATGATCGCTATCTGAACATTGCTATTGCATACGGTGGACAGAATGAACTTGTCGATGCAGTAAAAAAAATAGCAACACGAATCAAGGACGGAAGCATCGATGTTAACGACATCAACAAGGACATAATTGAAGCAAATCTGTACACTGCGCATTTACCGCAACAATCACCTGATCTCATACTACGAACATCAGGCGAACAGAGAATGAGCGGATTTTTACTATGGCAGGGCGCATACAGTGAGCTTATCTTTATGGACATTTTGTGGCCTGAATTTAGAAAGATTGATCTGTTACGAGCAATTAGAACATTTCAGAGAAGAAGTAGGAGAATTGGAAAATAAATGCAAGAGGCTAGCGAGAGATCTGCCGGGATTGTTTTGTTTAGTGAGGATGGTACAAAAAAACTGTTTTTGCTTTTACACTATCCATCAGGTCACTGGGATTTCATCAAAGGTAGAATAGAAAAAAATGAGCGGCTAAGAGAAGCAGCACTACGTGAAGCTCAGGAGGAAACTGGCATTACAGATATAGAATTTATCGATGGGTTTGAGGAAAAAATTCAGTACAGTTATCAATATGACAGAAAGCTAGTGAAAAAAGAAGTGGTATTTTTTTTGGCAAAAACAAAAACTACAGATGTGATACTATCTGATGAACATCTAGATCATGTTTGGCTGGAATTTGATGGTGCGTTTTCCAAAACAACATATCAAAATGCCAAAAATCTCTTGAAAAAATCAAAAAGCCTAGTGTTTTCGAGCTAGCTCAAATAAATCCCGCGCTACTTTTTTTGGATTTTTAGAATTTAGAATTGTTCTCCCAACAATTAGATAATCGGAGCCTGCGGATTGAGTATCATTGATGTCTCCTCCCTGTGTTCCAATTCCAGGGGAGTAAACGTTTAGTTTGCCACCACTTTGTTTTTTGCAGTATTGTATTATGTCAGGAAATGTGGCACCAACTATGATTCCATCTGCGGACATTTTTGCAGCCCATTTGAGGAATATTTGATATAGTGGCGTGCTTTTTGAGCCTATTCTGACGTCTAACTCATACGTTACGCGAGCTTCGGGGGAGCTCATATGACATAGAGATATGATTCCTTTTTTGTTTTTATGTGAAAGCGCAATCAGATTTTCCAAGTTTGCAGGACCCATCATTGGATTTACTATAATGCAATCAAATCCTAAGTTCCAAAGCGTTTGCACTGCAACAAAGTTTGTATTTCCAATGTCGTTTAGTTTGATGTCAGCTATTGTTTGCAGGCCATATTCATGTGCCATATTTGTGATTCTTAGGATCTGTTTTTCTCCCAACGGTAATAAAATATGGAAATTGAATTTGATTGCGCAAAGATAATCACTCAGTGTTTTGATATTACGTATAGTTCTTGACTCTAAGCTTTGTTGATCATCATAGTCGTTTGCTAATATGAGCGGGCTTTTTTGGGTAGCTGTCTTTCTTATTCGCTCTTTGAAACTATTCATAGTGAATTAGTGGATGAGTCTCAATTAGTTTTATTATTTTGATGTAAGAATACCCATGATCATTTAGATTATCTGTAAACACTGGCACATTTGCAGTATACATTGCATATTTGAGAAAGGGTTGTTTTGGCTCTGAATCAAGTGCAACATGACAAAAATACGAAGGCCCATCCTCATTGAAGTTCATAAAGACACCAATTAGCCACTTGTCTTTGTGAGGAAATGAAAACAGTGGAAACGGTGCTTCATCATATCCATAGCTAATCTTTGCAAGACTTGCCAAGTCTTCTAGTTCCAATAATTCGTATTTTTCTAGTTGTTCATCTTGGTATTGCCTAAGCGATGGCGGTAGCTCCTTTATCTTTACTATTGGAGAGTACAATCGCGTGGTCTCAGATACTGCATCAACTACTACTGATTCTTCTTTGCCATTTTTGAAGCCATATGAGATGTAGTGCCCATTTTTGTCCAGTGGAACGT
This sequence comes from Candidatus Nitrosotenuis sp., assembly GCA_052387615.1. Lineage (GTDB taxonomy): Archaea > Thermoproteota > Nitrososphaeria > Nitrososphaerales > Nitrosopumilaceae > Nitrosotenuis. Next base: position 4,569 of record JBQTIZ010000033.1, read on the forward strand.
AGTAGATTACAGGTCGTTCCTTTAGCAAGTCCATCTGAATTGAGAGTATCTTTTTGCCATCATGTTCGTGCTGGAATGATACGCGTGGTGTGCGCTCTAGAGCAGAAACTAGGCGTGAAAATTCTAATTGTGAGGCAAGCTGAATGTATTTTGGAGATTTTGGTTTTTCCACGAATCGAGTAAAACGATTGGCAAAATAAAGTTTGGCAAAAATGATTCAAACAATTATTCGCGCAGATCAATGATATCAGTTACGCCTGGCCCAGTACCAATCAGCGTGACAGGCACGTCTACAGCATCTTCAATTCGCGTGACAAATTGTTTTGCTATACGGCTTAATTCCTCAAAGGAATTTTTGTGCGCACATTCTGGGAATAACACATCTAGTTTTGTTAGGCCAATCTGGGTTGCACTATTCAGCATGATTGCACGTTTTGCCAGATCAAAATTAAATTCCGCTGCACGTCTTTGCCTTCCTGTGACTGTACCTACCTCCGACCAGCCACGAGACGCTACTTCCTCCATTGGTAATTCATTTTCAAGCGTGCCTGTGCCTACTCGTGTCACATAAGACTTGAAGACAACCATGACATCGTCAACGTTTTTTGGTCCAAGCCCAATGTCTGCACAGATTCCAGATGCAGTGACATCTTTTGAGGTCACAAATGGGTATGTTCCATGCCACAGTGAGAGAAATGTTCCTTGTGTGCCTTCCACTAGGATTTGTTGGTCTGCATCCAGTGCAGTATGGAGTTCTTGGGCCACATCGATTAGATATGGTTTGAGCGATGGTATGTCTTTTGCCAGCTTTAGTGTACGCATAGCTCTATCAGCATTTGCAGGGCCTGTTCCTGAGCCTGTGCTACCAATCTTTTCTTTTAGTCGTCCGCCGGAATCTGCATCGGTATGGGCTTTTTCGATTATTCCACAATTGTAATCAACATATGATCTTTTAGAGACTCCAAATTCACCAATTTCTTTGTGCAAAACATCGGGATTTACCACAACTCCTGGGCCAATCAGAAGTCTTGCATTTTTGTTTAAAAATCCACTTGGAAGCATTCTTACTTTGTATTTTTTGTTTCCATCTTCTATTGTGTGTCCAGCATTAGGTCCAGCACCACCTCTAACAACTATGCTCGGATTGTCTTTTTGTGCCAAATACGAGATTATCTTACCTTTTCCCTCATCACCAAAAAATCCACCAACTACAACAGTCGAAGGCATCATTAGCTAAAATTTTGAACTTTAATTTAAGCCAAGTTATCTCTAGTCGATCTAAATTTTTAATCTGGACAGTTATGATGAAGTCATGTCACATTCAAACTTTGCAGGCAACATAATTGTTAACTTGGCAAGTTTACCAGATTTTCTTCGAAAGCCAATTTTAAAAAAGCGGATGGAGGAGTTTTTTTCTCTATCAGAGCCTGATCGGCTAGAGGTAATCAATAATGCCTTGGAGGCAGGACCAACAATTCCATTCCCAAATTTTGCCAAGCTTTTTGCCACGTGGCTTGAAATATTATCCACAATGCCTGAAGAGAGACGAATCACATTGACATCAGCATATATTTTTGAGATTTTAAAAAACCCACAAAAGATAATTCTCTTTAATTTGGATGGGATACTAGAGATCTTCATCACACTAGACAAAACACACCAAGACGCCATCTCAAATTCCATTAGCAGGATTATTTCAGGGTTAACGGATGAACAAAAAAGGCAATTATTTCTGATAATTCCTCAAAACGCCAAAGTCAGACTTGGACTTTAGGCCTGTGGTTTGTCTGGCTTGCGATTATCCTCATTGGCATAATCAATCACATCGCCCTGAGGCGACAAGACTCCAACGAAGATCTTTTCGTTCTTTTTGAGCAGCTTTCGATGATCTGGTAAAGACATGTCCAATCTTAGCTCATTCATTACCATTATTCTATAGGTTTTCCATTCTTCCCAGCACTTTGTACAACATGGGTATGTTCCGCCCGCGACATCAAGTTGTTCAGAATCAGGAATCTCCGACTTGCATTTTGTACAGATTCTTGCCATGATATCGGTGATTTTTGTTGTCAATTTATTCTTTTTTTGGCAATGAATAATAAATCAAAATCACAATCATTTGTGTGAAGATCAAGTGCCCAAAATGCAAAGGATCTGCTGAACTCGAGCCAGATTTTACTTTGGTCAAATGTCAAAGTTGTAACCTAGAGATGACATATGGAGAATATGTAAAGTATGTTGCACATAATGATGTCACATATTCAGATATTTTAGGCGATTATACAGGATCAACTGAGGGTCAAACTGCCGGAAGCCTTGACGAGTGGGACTAACTTTTAAAATCAATCATCCCGATAGAAAGTAAATGACAGAGTTTTTTCTTGATAGTATTCTAAATTTAGTTGGATTTGCAGTTGGAATTACAATTGGAATAGTGTCATATATTGGATTTAGGAACACAGGTAGCCCAACACTCTTCCGACTCACACTTGCATTCTTTTCAATAGGAATTGGGTTTATGATCATGTGGCTTGGCCTAACGCTTGATATGTTTGTGTATAAAACAGAAGAACCTCAAAGATGGATCCAGACATTAGGTATTGCAGTACAAACTCTTGGATATTTTTTTATTGCGTTTTCTCATACCATCAAGTCATTTTTTCCAAAATCAAACTATCTTCGATCGATAGGTATGGCACCATTATTTTTGATTTCATTTATTTCGATTGAGAACATAATCAGATCAATTTCCTTTATCTTGCTGGCGTACGGTGCAATTGAAACCATAATGTCATATTTTGAAAGTAAGAGAAAAACTGCAATTTTCGTAGCTGCAGGCCTTGGCGCGTTAGCGTTTGGTGAATTTCTTGGCTGGTATTATTTTGTATTCCCCCAATCTGTTTTGAATATCATATCAATTTCAACAAAAATCGCAGGTCTTGTGCTCTTGTTTATTCCAGTGACCAAAGTACCACTAACCAAGATAAAATTCGACGAACAGCTCTGAGCTCACGCCTAAATTAGCACAATAATATTAGTTTGTCAAAAAATTTTATCCCGCCAACATATTGAAGAATTATTTGGTCACTACTTTGTTGATATATGCAAGTCTATAGAACTCACATGAAAATAATTGGAGATATCCTTACTACAACCAGAGATGAGCTGCCAGACGAACAAGGCGCAAACATCACTTATCTGATAAGAAAGGCAAACATCTCCCATGGTAGAATTTCAAAGATTTTGAGTGCTCTAGTTTCTCAAGGTTTGCTTGAGCAGGCGAACTCTGATGGAGCATGCAAATACAAAATCAGCAATACTGGCCGAGAATTCCTCCAAGCATACAACACATTCAATAGATTTGCAGATAGCTTTGGTCTGACTATCTAATCAAAATCCTCATCTTTTATTTCTTCATCTTCAAGATCATCAAAGTCGTCTTCAAAGTCATTTTCCAGATCAGGCTCTGCGCTCATCATGTTAGAGTTACGGTTTTGTTTATTTAATTTTTTAAAATCACGCAATCAAGCTAAATATGTGAAGGAGTAGATTACCAATCATTGAATCTAATCGTTACCTGCCCAAGACATTTTGAGAGTGAGACAGAAGATGAAATCAGAACCATACTAGAAGAATGCGGAGACGAAAAGCCTCAAATTGAAATAACAGAATTCTCTGGAATTCTTTCTATCAGTACAACAGTCAATCCCCTAGATGTAATAAAAAAAATTCGCCAAAAACTAGAAGACGAACCATGGGCAATCCGTTATACATCAAGAGTGATTCCACTATCAAAGATAACAAAGACTGAGATTCGGGAAATAGCAAATTCTGCAATAGAGCAAGCAAAAATACTAGAACCAAACGAAACGTATCGAATCACAATAGAAAAAAGAAATTCCAGTATTTCTTCTAGCGAGATAATCAATCAGATTGCAGATAACATGCCAAACAAGGTCTCATTGGAAAAATACGATTGTATAATCCTAGTTGAAATTTTGGGAGCGTTGACTGGTATTTCTGTACTCAAAGATGAAGATATTCTTAGTGTGAAGCGAGAAAAACGAAGTTCATTGGATTAGAACGGATGCCTTTTCAACTAGAATGTCCTCAAGTGGGAATTTAGAATCTACAGTATCCAGATGTTTTTGTGTAATTTTGAATTGTTTTTGCAAATGTTTTGAATTTGTTGCATAGTTGATTTGTGTCAGATTTGATTTTAGGTATCGACATAGTTTGTCAAGCGATGATTTTTTCCCGATTGCTATAATAGTGAAGTTATCTTGCTGTTCAATCCCTAGCGTTTTGATTGCAAAAGAGATCTGCGTAGTTGCTGCAAATCTCAATAAAATGTCTGTTTCAAGTTTTTTTGAAAGTAATAAATCGTGTTTTTTTGCGTAAAGTGATAGTGAGATTATCTTTTTTGCGTGTGAAAGACTTACCAAATTTTTAGATGATAGCCCGGTTACTATGATTTCTGGAAATTTTTTTCTTATATCATCTAGAAAAGCATAGTTTTTCCCCTTTTTGTTATAGACAGCATACAATTCTACATTATTAGAATTGATTTTGAGTTGTAGTCTTGCTCCCCCATGGATCACTGGAATTATGCTCACCACGTCACCAGAATGTAGAATGGTGTCTTGTCCTGATAAAGCAGACGAGTCAACACCATTTACTACAATTAGAATATTTTTTGTGTCGAGCTCCAACGTATTTTTAGGCTTTATTGATAAGAGATACTGTAGTAATTTTGTAACTGTAACATTATCATGATCTGTTTGAATTAGGCCTGTACCAAAGGATTTTTTTGCTCCACCTAAAAGCTTGATTACAATCAATTTAGAATAATTTGATTTTAGCTTGCTTTTTCGCTAGACTCTATTGTTATTTCTTGTGGGATCTCGGATTCTTCAGTTTCCTCTATTTCATCTTCTATTTCTTCTTCGACTAGTTCTACTTCCTCCTCGACATCGCGTTCTTTTGTTTCCTTGGTGTCTTTTTCACGCTTGATTAATTTTGTAATATAGCCTGCCATCTCATTTTTTAATCCCTTTGAGCGCACGATAGCTAGTTGATCTAGAAGTTTTTTATTATCTGCAAAATCTATTGTAAATTTTTCTTTGTATTGGTCAAGGACCTGCATTGAGAGTCTCTTTATTCTATCCACGATGAGAATTATTTTGGGGGTATATTATACCTATATTCCAAGATAGTTTTTCGAATTTGCTTCTAACAAAGATTCAGCCTCATTGTATGACATTTCAAGTATTTTTGATACACAGAAAACAACACTTGGAATAAAGCTTGGATGTGCTGACTTCATATCAAAGCAACGAGAGAATTTGACTGGCCCATCTGTTTCAACTAGAATTCTGTCCTTTTGTGTGTTTGATATCAATACCCGCTTGTCTTGCGAGTAGACAGTAACAGGTCCATACGATACAAAGCATCCAAGATCCATTGCTGTTCTAAGTTGTTTTTTGCTTCCTGCAAACCAATGTAATAAAAAACCAGATATTTTGTATGAAGGAATTATTTCAAAAAGCTCGTCTAGTGTTGCGCGAGAGTGAACTGAGACTGGCTTTTGTAGTTGCTCAGCTATCTCAAGCAGTTTTGTAAAAACATGTTTTTGTCTTGCAAATTGTTCATCAGTGGATGTATATGTTTTATCAAGGCCAATTTCCCCAATTCCAGAGATATTTTGTGAGTTTTTTTCAATCAATGACAACATCAAGCCCAGATCATCTGATGCTTTTTCTGGGTGAATTCCAACAAATGGTAACACATGGTTACTTTTTTTTGCCAAATCCAAGGTAATGTTTGAGGTATGATTATCCATGGATACTGCGCATGCCTTGATTCCGATTTTTTGCATCGAATTTATGACAAGCCCAATATCATTCTTGTATTCTGCGTCCGATAGGTGGATGTGTGCGTCATAAAGCATTGTTTTTTGTGGATTTTTGTTCATACTTAAGTGTGCAGAAATCCATTACTGTGTGGAATTTTTTAGCTCATAATCCTTTATCATTGGATAAAATCAACCCATTTTGATGAAGTCATCTGAATTGGGTTTATCTGCCATGTATAGGATACTAAAAAAGGCAGGCGCTGATCGAGTAAGCGACGAATCAGCCGATGAACTAAGACGCGTCCTAGAAGATATTGCATCAACTATTGCAAAGAGTGCAGTAGATATGTCAAATCATGCAGGAAGAAAAACAATTCGCGGTGAAGATGTCAAGCTTGCATCAAAGACGTTCATCAAATAAGTAAGAGTTTAATTCTATCAAATTTGGTTTTTTTCTGTTGGTGAGGTGGCAGAGCGGCTATGCGTTCGCCTGCAAAGCGAATCTATAGGGGTTCGAATCCCTTCCTCACCTCCTAACTTACAATTATTGTTCCTTCCATCCATGGATGTAATCTACAATAGTAATGAAATTCTCCTGGATTATCAAAAGTAAAATGAAATTTATCAGAAGGTGCTATCTGATCACTATCAATGATTCCATCCGGAGTGTCATAATATCCAGTAGTTACTGTGTGAAATCCTCTGTCTTCATTTATCCAAGTTACTGCTTCTTGCGACTTGATTGATAGTTGCGTTGGCAAATAACATCCTGTGGACTCACATCCTGGTCTTGAAGAAGACATTGCAATCACAACTATAGATCCAGATGCGATCGGTGTAGATTGCTCAGAGATAATATCATTTTTCGCAGTAATTAACACAAGACATACAATGACAAAAAATATTCCAATCCCGATCAAGACTAGAAACTTTTTCATGGAATGATTCAGATTTTACAGTATTTTTGCCTACGCTTGGGTCAGCCTTGCAAGTTATTATGTAATTACCAGCTTTTCTAAATACCCAACTTAGTCTAGTCATCATGGCAGAAAGAAGTAATGGATTATTAGAATACATTCCAGGCTCACAATCACTTTTAATTCAAAAAAAGACAGATCAACCGCTAGAAGGTTTTTCTGAAAATATCAGAGACAGCATAACAGAGTATGTCGAAGAGGCAAAAAGTGACGTGGAGAAAGGATACAATTTTCTTCATTGGGTTTTGACACGAGTTTTTGAAGCAACAGAAGATGATGCGTCAGACTCTATAGTTGATGGTGCAAACGATCTTGGAATTGATGCGTATTTGCCAGTTGATTTTTCTGATAACAAGATAAGATTGTTCCAATCAAAATACGGGACTGCACATTCTAATGAGGCTATTGTCAAATTCAAAGAAGATGTCAGGCGCTTACTAAGTAAAGACATTACTAAAATGAGGCCAGAGCTCGCAAATCTGGTTACAAAAATTCAAGAAAAAAACCTCAAAGTTGAATGTTGCTATGTCACAAATCAGGCAGTAGACTATGAGGGAGATGATACAGTCGAAATAATTGATATTGATAGAATTATTAGAAATCTCTGGGATCGAATAAAAAAACCAGCTGCTGGAAAAAAATCAAAGATCAGACTAGAGGAACGAATTCGCTACAAAAACACAGTTTTAGGCATATTGAAGTTAAGAGAACTGACAGATTTTGTAACAAAAAACCGAGATTATGTGTTCGAGTCAAACATAAGACAATGGATGCCGTTTAAGACAAACGTAAACAAAGGGATTCGCGATACTCTACAAATCTCACCTGACAAATTCTTTTACTATAACAATGGAATAACAATCGTAGTAAGTGATTTTGAGGAACTGGAAGATAATAATCTAGTCTTGCATGCACCACAAATAGTAAACGGTGCACAAACGTCAAACTCCATTTTGGATCACGCAAAAAGGACAAACAATCTAGATGGAAGCATCACAGTCACAATCATCAAAGCGGATGATGAGCATGATCAAAATAACATTACAAAATATAGAAATTCGCAGAACTCAGTTCGCGGAAAAGATCTTGTTTCTTTGATGGATTTTCACAAATCAGTCAAGTCTCAGCTTGAAAACTATGGCTATTTCTATGAAATTCAGGCAGGCTCCTTTGATAGTAAAACAAAGTCACACCAATCTGAATTCAGTGGCGATGTCACCTACAATCGATATCTTCCAGACAATCACAAAAAAGTAATTGTTGCAAAGGACGCCATACAAGCACTAGTTGCTGGAATTGAGCAAAGGCCTACAGAATCATACAGTTCCCCCGCGCAATTCTTGCCACGTGGAAGTAAATACGATGATGTTTTTAATGAAAACCTAAGAGATGATTACAGGTTATTGCTTTATCCATATTTGATAAAAGAATATGCCAAAAAATCACTTGGATATGGAAAACGCGGTGGCCATAAAACAAAAAGATATGCAACGTTGTTCTTTGTTGCAGTGTATTTTAGAATAATATACAAAAATATTCTTGGCACAAAAAACGACTTTAAAGAAGACATCATAAAAGTAGAACCTATCTTCAAAAGCTACAAGCTCAATGAGCGAATTCTTAGACTTGCTGACGGAGTAGCAACAAGATTTCTTGAAGATACTATAGTGGAAGATGAAATCGATCGAGCAAATACAAAGCACAACTTCTTTTCTCAGCACGTTTGGAATGAGGCGATGCTTCGAGTGGTAGATAAGAAAATACGCCAAGAAGAAGAAGAAATTGAAAGTATCAAAAAGCTGGTCAATAGTTTACTATAAAGTGCGATAGCTGTCAAGCCATGTAAAAATTGCAGGAGATTTACAATGGCCAGACAATCTACCGCAGCTTTTTCTGATACATACCATTATTTAACAAATTTTTTTACAGCTACAAAAAATGGCCATGATTTTTATATAGACATAAAAAACGCAGATTGCTTGGTTGAAGTCGAAAAATGCGTTTTGTGTAAAGGCCCAGTGCAATACAAATATGCCGCGATGAAAGAATGGAATGTAAAAGGTGTAATGTGCAGCAAGTGTTATTCAAAGAGGATCTCTGAGCACTATCCAGGCGAACATGTACGAGTCAATCTAGATAAGAAATAACTTTAAGCATTTTTGTACTTATTCGTATAGAGACAATTCCAAGAAACTGAATCGTCTTTAACATCTTTTTCTTCTAGGAACTTGATGTCGGTAATGGTTTTCTTTTTCTTTAGCATCCTTAGCTCAAATGTTGTGAATTTGTTGCATCGACAATCCTCAACGAGGCATTTGCCATCATGATCTTCTTTTGTATGGGTACAATTACACACCGCATCATCTTTGACATCTTTTTCCTCTTTTTCAGTGTATGATGCAAATCTTAGATATGCTTCTCCAAGGTGACCCTTTTTGAATCGCGTATAGTTTTCGGATTTTGGTAACAGTTTGAAAAATGCCAGATTATGATCAGGGCGTCTTGTTTCTGATACCAAAATGAACCAATATTGATCATCGGTTTCTACAAATCTCATCTTTATGTCATGATCACCCCACCAGTGGACATTTTCATTCCATAGATCAGATGCTTTTTTTCGATCGGAAAACAATGGAATTGCATTCATTCTAAGATCAAAATACCTATAGGCCACGCCAAGAAAGTCATCATACCAAGGAATTGAAACGCTTGACACTTTTGTTTCAAAGTCAGCATTCGGTTATTAAGCAATCGTGAGAAAGGTTAATACCCTTATATCTGAGATTGGTACTCGATTAGTAAATGGCCACATATCGTACCAGTATGCAAATTGTAGCAGATCTGCTAACAGCTACTGATCAGTGTGGACAAGAAGGAATCAAGGTAACAAGCCTGTTAACACAAGCAAATCTTTCCCATTCAAGACTTGCTAAATTCATTGAAAACTTGACAGGCGCTGGACTAATCAATAAAATAGAATTTGACGGCAAGAATACCTATGTCATTACATCAAAAGGCAAACAATACCTAGAATCATACAAGCGATTCCATGACTTGGCAGAAGGATTCGGTCTAGATCTTTAACTACCGCTTCTTTGAGTTTTTTCGATTTTTGTGGTTTTTGAAGGTAGAATAGCCAATTATTATTATGGCGCCAGCTAATTGCGCGTAGAACAAGACAAGATCAGGATGTTGTAGATCTTTGAAAACCGAAAATGCCATTCCCATGATAAGAACAATCAACATTATGAGAAGATACTTGTCCACATCAGCACCTGTACAAACAAACAATATATCTTTTCAAATATTTGATTGAGTGTGAGCAAGTACCTTGAATTGATTGGCTTTGCATTAATTGGCGGTACGATCTATTCTTGGATTGGAATGATGGATAGTCCATTTCGATGGCCTGTGTTTTGGGGATGTGCAGGTGGTGCACTTGCAATCATAATCTACAATCGCACCATGAAAAAACGAAAACAAGCCAATTGATCTGTTAGGCCTGTAGCTGCATCAATTACAAACCGACAGATCTATAAAGGAGCATTTTATGATATTTTCGGGGAGTATGTCAGAACAGGTTAACAAGTGGTGGGAAGGGCTCGCCAAAGAACTTCAAGTTGACATTGAAGCCCTAGATGAGTAATTTTCGTTTTTGATCTTTAAAGCCTCGAATGGGATTTGGACCCACGACCTAATGTTTACGAAACATTCGCTCTGCCAGGCTGAGCTATCGAGGCATGGAAAGCATTGTTATCAGAGTTTATAAAAAGCATTTCAGGTTTTTGTACCATTGAAAAAATCCATTTCTGGCATTCGTGGAATTGTTGGCGAAGATCTTAGATTAGATGATATCTTGAGATTTTGCACGAATTTTGCACCAGTAATCAAAACAAAAAAATGTGCAGTTGGAAATGACACAAGACCATCAAGTGATATAGTAAGAGAGGTGGCAATTGCTGCACTAATCGAGCGTGGGATTGATGTGTATAACCTACGAATGGTGCCAACACCAGTTATGTTTAGGGAAGCGAGAAGATATGGTGCAGGACTGATCATCACGTCATCCCACAATCCACTGCAGTGGAATGGCCTTAAATTTATCATAAACGGTCGTGGTCCTAATGAAAAGGAATTTGCCCACATTCTAAAAGAAAAACAAGTACGGCAAACAGGGTTTGGTGTTGAGAATAAGGTTACATCTAGCTACGTAGACGACGCTGCAAAGATCATTGGAAAGATAAAACATTGTCCAAAAATCATTGTTGATGTAGGAGGTGGGGCTGCATTTTTGGTTGCGCCCCAATTACTAAGAAAACTTGGATGTCAGGTACGCATTATTAATGAAAATTCAACAGGAAGGGGCCCAGATCCAACCGCAGATAAACTAACTCAGCTTGTATCAATGAGTAAAAAGTATGACATTGGGTTTGCATTTGATCTTGACGGAGACAGATTAGTTGTTGTCAAAGATGGAAAAAAGCAATCACCAGACACCACACTTGCACTTGGTACAATCAAAGCGCTAGAGCTTGGATGCAAAAAATTCTGTCTTAGTATCGACACTAGCATTGCAGTTGAAAAATACATCAAGGAGCATGGCGGCAAAGTTATTCATTCGAAGGTTGGCGAGGCAAATGTTATAGATACGATGTTAAAAGAGAAATGTCAAGCTGGTGGTGAGGGAAGCAGTGGTGGATTCATACTGCCAGAATTCAACATGTGTCGCGATGGAATACTAACGTCAGGTCTAATTGCTGCAATGACTGGAAAAAAGATCATTGATGATGTGATCAAGTTTGTATCTAGTTATTATCAACTCAGAACAAAAATAGATGTGGAATCTAATCTTCACAGTAAGATACTCTCCAGATTAGAACAAAAATTGAAGGGAGAATTCAGCCAGATAATCACAACTGATGGAATCAAAGCAATAGTCGATGAAGATACATGGGCACTAGTAAGAAAATCAAACACAGAAGACATTATTCGAATTTCAGTAGAGTCAAATAATTTGCAAAAGGCTTCCCATCTTCAAAAACAAATGACGCAGTCACTAAAGGAAATCCATGACAAAACTAGATGAGAAAAAAATCATAGATATTTTTCAGAGAAAACTTGTCAACGATTCTCACCGTGAAGATGTAGAAATATTCAGACTTGGCAAGAATTTTGGGGCAATAAAGACAGATACATTAGTTGAAAGCACGGACGTTCCACCACAAATGAAACCAGAACAAATTGCAAAAAAAAGTATGGTTGCACCACTAAGTGATTTTGCATCAAAGGGGATAAAACCCAGACATGGAATAATTTCAATTTCATTACCAAGAGACTATCCAAAATCAAAGATAGTCGGATTAGCAAGAGGGTTTAGAGAAGCATCAAAGCAGTTTGGAGTCAAAATTCTTGGTGGAGACACAAATGAGGCAAAAGAAATCGTGATTTCTGTCATGTTATTTGGCATTGCCAAAAAAATCACACTAAGAAGCGGTGCAAAAAGGGGAGACATCATAGTAGCTACGGGCAATTTTGGTAGGACTAGTGCTGGGCTAGGCATATTACTACACAAGAACAGATCACATGGAAGGTTTCGAAGATTAGCCATAGATTCTGTCTTGTTACCAAAGCCGAGATTAGAATTTGGAATTTTAGCATCAAAATACTTGAGCTCGTCAATGGATTCGAGTGATGGATTATCATCCACGCTAACAGAAATGGCAAATGCGAGCAAGAAAAAATTTATCATCACACAGATACCAAAAGACAAAGAACTGGATGAATTTGCAAAAGATAATCATCTAAAAGCAAGGGATCTTGTGTTTAATGGCGGTGAAGAATATGAAATTGTTGCAACCATTCCGCCAAAAAATATTGAAAGACTGAAAAAGATTGCTAAAGTTAAAAAAATTAATCTAATTCAAATAGGCCACGTTCAGAACGGCAATGGTGTATTTTTCCAACATGAAAAAAAGCAAACCAGAATCAAAAATAAAGGCTGGACTCATTTTTCATAGCCAAAATCCTGCTTAGGAATCAACATAGCTTTTTAACCCCACCAAACTTTTGGTATCCAATGTCAGAAGAACGAGTTGAGAAGTGGGGTATTGCTCATATCTATAGCAGTTACAACAATACCATAGTACACATGACAGACCTAACTGGTGCAGAAACCGTAGCAATTAGTTCCGGTGGCGTTCACGTTACTGCTGACAGATACGAATCGTCTCCATTTGCTGCAATGAAATCATCAAACGCAGTAGTTGAGGCGGCGAAAACAAAGGGCTTTACTGCGTTTCACATCAGAGTGAGAGCAGTCGGTGGGGTAGGATCCAGAGTTCCTGGACCAGGTGCACAAGCAGCAATCAGGGCACTTGCAAGAGGAGGATTCAAAATTGGAAGAATTGATGATGTTACACCAATTCCTCACGATACCACAAGAAAGAAGGGTGGAAAAAGAGGAAGAAGAGTCTAGACTTCAGTCATTTTGATTTTAGTTTTACAACCTTTAGATTGGAAATAATCCGACATGAAACTAGTAAATTTTTCGTCATGATTAGCGCCTTTTGATTTTCTTATCATGTCATCAAATTTTTGAGATATTGCTTCCTGCAAATGTGGCTTTATCCATAATTTGAAAAATGTCCAACCAAATCTCGATACTGGTTCACCAAATGTGAAATCATTTTGCATCCTAAACTGTGATGCCATATCAGATAATGCATTGTTAATGAGACGCTTGTCTTCTAGAAAATCAGTAGAGCTTACCTCAAAGACTTTCATTTTCTTCAGACTCTGTTTTGCTTAGCTTATCAGACAATGAGACAAATTTTCCATCTTGTTCTATATTGATCTTTGTCTGCATCCTCACATGAATTCCTACAGATCTGAATAGAGCTAAAAGTTGGCCACCATCAATTTCCTCATTTATTTCACCAGTGTGGAATAGCTGACCAAGCTTGTCAATCACCATTTTGGTTTCATTTGGAAATTGTGATTCTGCATTTTGTAATACTTCCATGCCACGATAGCCAAGATGAGAAATGACAATCTCTCTATACCGCGGAGGATTTGTGGTTTGTTGTTTTTTCTCTTCTTTCTGAGATTGATACGTAAGATTTTTTTTCATTTCTGCTAGGCGCTTTGCCTTTAACATTTCTAGTTCTCGATCTTCGTCGCTCAACCTTTGATCACGCCAATTGGTACAAGCTTTGCTACCTTGGTTGCAATTCCGAGCTCGTGTGATACATTTACTACTGCGTCCACATCCTTGTAAGCCTCTGGTGTCTCTTCTACTACACCATCCCTAGTCAATGACTTTATGAAAATTCCTTTATCAGTTAGTGATTTTTTTACCTGTTCTTCTGTGAAATCTCTTCTCGCCTTTGAGCGAGACATCATTCTTCCTGCACCGTGCGCTGTTGAACCAAAGCTGAGATCCATCGAGTTTGGTTTGCCAAGTAAGATCCAGCTTCCAGTTCCCATTGAACCCGGAATCAGGACTGGCTGTCCCAAGTCACGATATTTTAGCGGAATTTCTTCTCGGTTTGCAGGAAATGCGCGTGTGGCGCCCTTCCTGTGCACTACGACGGGTTTTTCTTTTCCGTCGATTTTGTGTTTTTCAACTTTGGCAATATTGTGTGCAACATCATAGACCAGTTTCATTTCCAAATCAGACTCTGATTTTTTGAACACGCGCTCAAACGACTTTCTGGTCCAGTGTGTAATCATTTGCCTATTACTCCATGCAAAGTTTAGTGCAGCAAACATTGCCTTTCTATACGACTCTCCTTCTTCGGATGTGTTTGGAACACATGCTAACTCTCTATCAGGCAAATTGATATTGTATTTTCGTAATGCTTGCTCTGATACTCGTAAATAATCTGAACAGATTTGATGTCCAAATCCCCTAGAACCACAGTGAATCAAAACAGTAACATTTCCTTCTTGAATTCCCATCCTTTTTGCCGCTTCTTCATCATAGATTTTTTCAATTCTCTGAACTTCCAAAAAGTGATTACCGGATCCAAGGCTTCCAAGCTGTGGTGCACCTCGTTTTCGTGCAGTGTTGGATACTTTGTTAGGATCTGCATTTTTTATCTGGCCATTCTCTTCACAAACATCCGCATCGTCTTTTGTACCATAACCATGATCAACTGCCCAGTTAACTCCTCTGACTAGGACCTCATCTAATTGCGAATAATTTAGTTTGATTGCACCTTCAGATCCAACACCAGATGGAATAGAATTGAAAAGATCTGTTACTAGTTCTTTTAGTTTCGGCCTTACTTCTTTTTCAGATAAATTCGTTCGCAGTAATCTAACTCCACAATTGATATCATAGCCAACGCCGCCAGGACTGATCATTCCTTCTTCGGCATCCATTGCTGCAACTCCACCTACTGGAAATCCATACCCTTCATGCCCGTCTGGCAGGACTATTGCATGTCCCTGAATTCCAGGTAAGGTTGCAACGTTCATTGCCTGTAACAGCGTTCTATCAGTCATCATTTTTGAAATTAGACTTTCGTCTGCATAAATGGTAACTGGAACCTTCATTCCCTTGCTAGAATCAGCTTCGATTCGGTACACTCGGTCACTGATTTTTTTTGGAATAATAGAGGACATCACCGGTTAGCCACCCTAGATGCAATTTAAATCATAAGTAGATTTATTTTTGATACAATCCCAAAGTCAGTTATTGCCTATTTTACCAATTGACGGAGGCCGATACGGCACAAAAGAAATGCTTGCTGTTTTCGACGACCAAAAAAAAATAGATTATCAACTACAGATCGAGGGCGCTGCTGCCATATCGCAGGGAGAGATCGGCATGATTCCAAGAAAATCTGCACGGAGCATTTTTGTTGCCTCAAAGTCAGGCAAAATCTCTGCAAGTAGAGTAAAACAGCTAGAGGCAAAATCGGATCATGACACCGCTGCACTAGTAGAGGCACTAAGTGAGAAATGCCAGATTAGTGCTAGACCTTGGATTCACTATGGTCTGACAAGTAATGATTTAGTTGACACCAGCACATCAATGCAAATGAGAGATGCTTTATCCATAATAGAACCCAAAGTAGCAAGACTTGGTTTGCTTTTAGCAAAAAAAGCAGTTCAATACCGTAATGTTCCTGCAGTTGGACGAACACATGGTCAACATGCAAGCATCATTTCATTTGGATTAAAGTTTGCAAATTGGGCATCAGAGATGGAAAAACATATTGAACGCATTGAAGAGATCAAGAAAAGAATCCTCATCTGCAAGACACTCGGTGTAGTTGGAACAGGCTCATTGATGGGTGCAAAGGCAATCGATGTCCAAAAAAGAGTGGCAAAAAGATTAGGATTGTTTCCAGCAGAAGTCACCACGCAAATCATACCACGTGAAAGATACGCCGAATATGTTTTTCAGCTCGCTCTGATGGGAAGCACATTGGAAAAGATTGCAATAGAGATTAGAAACCTGCAGAGAACCGAGGTTGGTGAAGTTGCGGAACACTTCAAGGAAGGCCAGATGGGAAGTAGCGCAGTACCAGTCAAAAGAAATCCAATCAAAAGCGAGAGAATCTCTTCATTATCAAAGCTGTTACGCAGTCAAATGAGTACATCGTTTGAGAACATTCCGTTATGGCACGAACGTGATTTATCAAATTCTGCTAATGAGCGATTCACCATACCAATGTGTTCCATTTTGCTTGATGAAATGCTAGAAACAATGCTTCGAATAATTGACAAATTACGAGTAAACACCAAGCAAATAGAGCAGAACTTGTATGTGACAAAGGGGCAGATTTTTGCAGAATTTGTTCTAGAGGCACTAATCAAAAAAGGAGTTCCAAGATTTGTTGCATATAGAGACGTTCAACGAGTTGCCTTTGAGGCTCATGACAAAGGAATGGATTATTCTGACGCAATAAAAAATGATAAAGCCATCTCAGCAAAACTCACAGAAAACGAGATTGATAAGATATTTACTCCGAAGAGTCACCTAGGTGCAGCACCACAGATAATTACGAATGTGAACAATACTGTAAACCGCGTCTGCAAAAAATTCATCTAGATTTTAGTAATGTTTTGTGAATCATAGACCCGTATTGCAGTGCTTTTTTTCGTGCGTTTGCAGACAGTTCTGGTATCCCAACCCGGATCGCTAGCTTTCTTATGATGTGTTTTCTTTGCAGATCATTTTCGTCGGTTATTTTTTGATCTATTGGAATAGTTTTCGCATATTTGATGAACTCTTCTGATAATAGCGGCTGAACTATTTTGACACCAAATTCGGAGCAGACTTGATTGATTGCCCTCATCATCTTGATTTCGTTGTCCAGCTTTACATGCATTAAATCCATGACGGAGTCATTTCCTTGTTTTATTGCATCTCGGTATCCATTATAGCCACAAAATAACTCATCAATTCCATTTGCTGTTACCACAGTTTCCAATCCAAGACTTTGGGCCAGTTTTGCTACATGGTAAAACGCAATGCTGTTTTCATTCCAAGATAGATTGTCAGTGTTTATTATGTTGTGAATTTTTTTGGAAATCGAATCAAATTCTTTAGGATTGATTTCTAAAATCTCGTGTGGCAGATTTAGTAATTCATTTACTTGTTTTGAGAATTTGATATCATGAGAGTCTGCAAATCCAATAGTCAATAATGTGACATCATAATTCATTTGGTGACATAGTTTTGCAATTAAAGTACTATCAACTCCACCGGAAAATGCAACTCCAATTTTCTTGTTTGATACACTTTGAGATATGGTGGCCTGAATTTTTTCTAGTAAAGTGTCAAGATGCATATTTTTGCAGTCAAATTCCCATACAAAGAAGTTACTATTTAGAATAAAATTGGTAAAACTATTATCCAAACTTGTTGAAGATACGTCATGAGTGCAATTAGCCTAACTGATGACCAGCTCAAAAATGAATTAAAGTCATTGAATGGTTGGACCATACAAAATGGAAAATTACACAGAGAAATTGTATTCGGTGATTTTATCCTGGCGTTTTCATTTATGACTAAGGTTGCTCTGCATGCGGAAAAGATGAATCATCATCCTGAATGGTTCAATGTGTATAACAGAGTCACAGTAGACTTGATGACGCATGATGCTGGCGGCATTACAGCAAACGATGTCGAGCTTGCAAAATTCATAGAATCTGTGATTTAGTCTAGCCTCAAATCTCTATTGAATATATATGCAGAAAGTAGAGGAATTTTGCAAATGACACTGACCAATTCTACCATATTGGACTCGGATTTTAGGTATATTGACAAGAATGGTACTTTACTAAAATCAAGGATGGAGCTATCAATTTCTCAAATGTTGTCATTTTTAGGCCTTTCATACGAATATCAACATAAAATCACATTATCAAATGGCAAAACAATATCAGTCGATTTCAAAACTAGTGATGGAAAATTAATCGAAGTCATTGATTCTGAATCAGACATTGTAAAGTACAAGGAAATAAAATCCGACAATTGCACAATAATGGCAATTGGCCATCCGCAATTTGCTGCAAAACTCAAGGAACTAGATGAGATTGTTTTCTATGATACAAAGGACGCACAATCAGGCTCCATATTCATCGAAGACCCATCATTTGCATTTGATTATGCGCATATTTTGCCACTAGTGGAGAAATGTTCTATTCTTCATGGCCATACATCTACTGTTTTAGTAGAACTAGTTGGCGATATGAAAAACAATTTGCTCATTGATTTTGGCGAAGCAAAGAGAATTATCAAAGAAGTCATTGGAATTTTGGATCATAAATTCTTCATAAATCAAAAATACCTCAAATCGGAAGACGATTCTCATTTTCGAATATCATTTGAAGGTCCAAAAGGAATGTTTGACATGCAAGTACCAAAACACACAACGTTTCTCTTAGAGGGTGAGGCAACAGTTGAGAACCTATCCACTGAAATAATCAAACTTCTAGTGCCCAAGCTTCCAAAAAACATAGAAGCCGTTGGAGTATATGTTTACGAGGGTTATAACAAGGGCGCACATCTAATTTCCAAAATTTCAAAATTGTAGATCATGGAACCGAAGATCAAAGAGACCGCATGGAATCCCGAGCTTGAAGCAAAGATTCTCAAACAGTGGGTTGATTCAGGACTGTATGATTTTGTGCCTGAAAACAAGAATTTTGTCATAGACACGCCTCCACCATATCCTTCTGGAAGGCCGTGGCACATTGGAGCTGCAGCTCATTATTCTCAAATAGACATGATTGCGCGAACTGCACGAATGAATGGAAATCATGTCTATTTTCCAATAGGAATTGACAGAAACGGCTTGCCAGTTGAATTGTACACTGAGAAAAAGCACAGCATCCGTATGCAGGAAACTGAACGAAGCAAATTCTTGGATTTGTGTAGAAATTCTTTGGATGATCTAGAAGCAGAAATGCTACAAATAATGAAGAGTCTTGGAATATCAGGGAACTTTTCCAATTATTACAGAACAGACTCTGAAGAGTATAGAATTCTAACCCAATCAACATTCATCGAATTATGGAAACGAGGTACCGTTTACAAGGCAACCCGTCCAAACAACTACGACTGGGTTTCAGGAACCACGATAGCTGATGCAGAAATTCAGTACCAAGACATTCCAACAAAACTTGTTTATATGAAATTCAAAATCAAAGACTCCGACAGAACAATAACCATTGCAAGTACAAGGCCTGAGCTGTTATGTGCATGTCAGACAGTAATAGTAAACCCAGAGGATTCAAGATACAAATATGTTGTTGATAAAAAAATCATAGTTCCAGTCATAAACAGAGAGGTCACCATCAGAACACATCATTCTGCACAAATGGAATTTGGTTCTGGTGCAGTAATGGTTTGTTCATATGGTGATCAAAATGATGTTGCATTATTCCGAGAAATGAAGCTTGAAGAAATTGTTGCAATAGGAATGAATGGTTTGATGACAGAGGCTGCCGGAGCATATGTTGGTCTTAAAGTAAAGCAAGCAAGAACTAAGATAATTGAAGACTTGGAAAATGCTGGATTACTAGAAAAAGTAGAGGAAATTACGCACCGCACGCCTGTTTCTGAGCGTAGCAAGATTCCAATTGAGATAATACCAATGGAAGAATATTACGTAAAGCAGATTGATACTATTGGTAAAATTCGCAATCTTGGTCAAAAAATAACATTTCATCCAGACATGCACAAACAAATTCTGATGAATTGGCTTGACTCAATTAGTATAGACTGGCCAATATCTAGGCGAAGATATTATGGTACTGAAATTCCAATATGGTATTGCAAAAACTGTTCTGAACCACATGTGCCAGAGCCTGGAAAATATTACAAACCATGGTCTGATCCTGCACCATTTGACAAATGTGTAAAATGTGGTGCCAAGGAATTTGTTGGGGAAACTAGAACCTTTGACACATGGATGGATTCCAGCGTATCACCATTATTCATTTCAAAATATAACAAGGATCCGGAATTTTTCAAAAAGACATATCCTGCAACTCTTAGACCACAGGCAAAAGACATTGTTCGCACATGGTTGTACTATACCATACTGCGATGTGAACAGCTTACAGGCACTAGTCCATGGTCTGAGGCTTGGATAATGGGGTATGGCCTTGATGAAAAGGGGATGAAGATGAGTAAGAGCAAGGGAAATGCAGTTGATCCATTACCTGTGATTGAAAAGTTTGGTGCAGATACTTTTCGATTCTGGAGTGCATCTGAAATTAATCATGGTTATGATTTTAGATGTTCTGAGCAAAAAATTGAAGCAACTAAGAAATTCCTATCAAAACTTTGGAATGTTTCCAGATTCATTTCTAGCTATCCAATTGTAAAGAATGCAAATCCAATGGCTGCCGATAAATGGATTTTATCTGAGCTTGACAGAGTTGTGATAGAATGTCAGAAAGGCTATTCAGAGTACAACTTTTTCGTGCCTGCAATCGCCATTCGTGAGTTCACCTGGAATTTGTTTGCTGCTCACTATATCGAGATGGTAAAGGCGCGTGCGTATGGTGAGGGATTTACTGATGATGAGAAAAACGCTGCAATCTATACACTGCACAAGGTTCTATCCACAATTCTGCTTTTGCTTGCTCCGATTTCTCCATTTATCACAGACTATATGTGGCAAGAGTTGTATTCCAAAGAAACAATTCACAAACAAAAACATCCAAAACCAGAGAATCTTGCAAACAGGAGTCAATATACAAAAGAAATCGAGGAGTTCAATTCCAAAGTATGGAATGAGAAGAAATCAAATGGATTGTCACTCAAAGACTCAATTTCAATTGAGATACCAGAATCATTAAAACAATTTGCAAATGATTTGATTCCAATGCACAAGATTACAAATTAATTACAGTCCATCGAGTGATCTTGTGTAATTAGTTGATTTTCAACTTCTATTTAAAAACGAGTCTAGTATAATGCGTTAATTCCAGCAATGTCGCCAGAGTTAAGGTCGCGTTTCTTTGTTTCACCGTTGGAGGCATATGCATACATTGTTTCTTCAGTGCAACTACTACTTGGATGTCCTATTCCAAAGGCATGACCTATTTCATGAGTTGAAATATTCTCATAGTCCATTTTTCCGGCCTCACCAATGGAGCTCCAATTAAATGAATTTTCATCAAATACCTGATCCCATTCACTTAGGTATCTTTGCTTTACAGGACCACTAAACACGCCCCAAACGATTGTTACTGCGATGGTATTAGGATCATCAATTATACCAAAGTAAACTTCGTTTATTCCATCGGGAGAAATTTCATCTGCGATTAGAGCTGATGTAGTTTGTGTTCCTGCTCCAAAGATATCTCCTGCTCCCGCATTTTCCCATTTCTGGATATTTGATGCAGTATTGCTGAAGACAAATGTTGTATCCAACCCTTCATTGTTTGAAGGATTGATTACCCACGGTTCCTGTGTCTTCCATTTTGCACCACTGGCTAAAAATGAATAACATGATGATGTGCCACCTTTACCACCACCTACTCCAGATGGTTTCGCATTTCCTTTCTTGTAGTCAATTATCATTATTCCTTCTACAGTTTTTCCGTCTTTGTCCTTTGCTTGACCTAGATGATAGATTCCAGGTGCAATTTCAACTGCGTGCTTTGGGATTGATAGTTTCTTATCAGAAACAGCAGATGCAAGATTAGATTGAGAAAATGTCGACATTAATAGAATTCCAGTTATTAAAATAAAGAAGATGTGGCGCATCATGAAGGAAAGTTTCTTTACATATTCATAAGGATTACGTAGTGTTATTCCACATCAATAGAAACTATCTCTACTCATCAGATTCGGTAAAAACAGATGTGGTTTCAGTGTTTAAAGAGGAGTCAGAAATTTGAGATTCTTTTCTTCTTTTGAGATATAATCTAGTCCCTGCTGCAAGCATTCCACCCAAAAGTATGATTCCAGTAATTATCCACTCTGTGTTCATAATGATTTGAATTTCTTCATGGCTTCTTTGGCTAGGTTTTCCAAGTCAAAAGTTGTGATTTTTGTAGGATCATCAGAAGCTAAAGCCTTATCATAGTCATCTTTTGTTGTGTTCATTTTCTTTTTCTTATCTTTCACAATGTAGACTACAGCATGAACTAGATAAGAATTAGTTTGATTTTTGTTGTTTTTTCGTTGGTTTTATCATGCCAACAAAATACTTGTGCCAAGAAACATCATTTGTCAGCTCCGGATGAAATGCCACACCCAAAATGTTTCCTTGTTTTACTGCAACTATTTTTTCATTGAATTTTGATATTGTTTGTACGTCTTTTCCCATTCCTTCTATGGATGGTGCACGAATAAACACACCATGAGATTTCTCAATTCCAAGCGGTTGAGCAGAAATTTCTGCCTCAAATGAATCTCGTTGTCTGCCAAA
>JBQTIZ010000034.1:0-8116 GCA_052387615.1 Candidatus Nitrosotenuis sp.
TCACCGCATGCTAACTCTTCTGATGTTGCCTCACCAACTAGTTCAACCATGGCCTTGTCATTGATTTCCTGTGGACCATATTGGACTCTGATGGTGTACATACCGTTTGCATTGAAAAGAGCGCCTGCAGTGCTAAACATTGTTTCAAATGTGTTGTCCTCTGAAACTTCGACTTGCTGAACTGTCACAATGTTGTTTTGTGGACCTATCACTGTGACTGTTACTGGAGCATCACCTCTAAGATTTGCGACATAGCCACTTACGGTAATGTCAGACTCATGATCATAGATCTTGGCGTCTGTCCATACTGAAACTGGTACGTTGTTTTGTTTTGCGTACTCTGCTTTCTCGTAAATGTCGTTGCTGCCACAATCTGGGCATGCCTCTTCGTCGAAGCTAGATGCATAAGTTGGTACTACCGCTAAAGTGCCTGCTGCAGCCATTATGGCAATTAGCACGTATAGTGCATAACTATTCATCTTGATTGGCGATTAGAATACTGGCTATTTATGTATATTTAAAAAATGAAAAAAGTTGAAGATCTAGTATTTTGGCAGGATACTTAGTCTACTTCTTGTAGATAGGGCAATTATAGATACAATTGCTACTGCAAGAATGATTACTGCGATTGTGCCAAATTCTGGGATCACGTACGTTCCAATGATTTCGATCTGGGTTGTTCCATCCTCAAATTGTATGGTCAAGGTGCGATCTTCGGAGGTAGTTGTTTCCTCAAAGTCCGCCTCGGCTCCATCTACTAGGACGAAAAAGCTATCGTCGTCGCCACTAATTCCATCAGGACCTAATCTTGCATCAATTATTGATCTTGGCAAGATGAGTTTTACTTCACCATCACTGGTAGTCTCTATCTCTATGATTAGGGACTTTGCAGGAACATCCGGAGTAATGCTTAGTATTTTACCTCCTTTTATGGAGTATCCAACTGAGCCATCGTCTGGATTTGCTAATGGGAAGGTCTTTCCTTTTGGACCAGGTATGACATCGCCAGATCCGCCAAACTCAAAGCTAGTCTCTGCTGTTCTCGTTGCTGTTCCATATAGGACCTTAATCGTATATGTTCCAGCAGATCTCCACAGCGGACCGCCAGCAGCCAGATCAATTCCAAATGTGTTTTCATCTGAAACTGGTAGTTGTTGAGCAGTGACTAGGTTCCCGTTAGCTGCAATGACTTGCAAAGTAACATCATAGCCGGACAGTCTTTCTCGGACTGAGCCAGATCCGGAGATTGTTTCTCCGTCTTCATATGCCTCATTGTCTGTAGCTATTGAAAATGCATCTACAAATTCCTGAGCAAAAGCTGGTAATGCTAGTGAGCCTGTAGCCAGAATTGTAAACAACGCTAGTGTTGCATACAGAGTATTCATCTTGCTTTTTCGTTCTAACGAATACTATTTAAGGTTAGGAAAAAAATCATTGACTAAAAACGAAAAATATTGGATTTTTTCTGAGATCTTGATTAAATATATATAAACCACTTCTGGAGGTTTTCCAGTTTGTTTGTTAATTTTCGATATTTAGCTAATGCTATCCAAGGTGAGCAAATTGGCAACTAAAAAAACACACGTTCTAGTACCGGATCACATTTACGTACCAAAACACGAGATCATGGACAAAAAAGACGCAGAAGAAGTCCTCAAGAAATTTAATTGTAAACCAACCGAAATGCCATTAATTTTTGCAAACGATCCCGCAATTATCGGACTTGGTGTAAAACCAGGCGACATGATCCAAATTACAAGAAAAAGTCCTACCGCTGGTGAAAGTGTCTACTATAGATATGTGGTGGAAATCTAAATGACCGACCCATCCAACAAACGCTGGCCAATAATTCAAGACCTTCTAAAAAGAGAAGGAATTGCAAGACAGCACTTGAATTCTTTTGACGAGTTCTTGGAACGTGGACTACAAAGTATCATTGATGAGGTAGGTCACATTGAAATTGAAAATGCAGAATACCCATACAAGATTCAGCTTGGTAAAGTAAAACTCCAGCAACCAAGAATGATGGAGCTTGATGGTTCAATCACACACATCACACCAGCAGAAGCAAGACTGAGAAACGTATCGTACTCTGCACCAATAATGATGGAAGCAAGTGTTGTAGAAGATGGTAAAATCTTGGAATCAAGATTTGTCCATATTGGCGATATTCCAGTCATGGCAAGATCAAACGCATGCATCTTGCACAACTTCTCTACACAAAAATTAATTGAACATGGAGAAGATCCAAACGACCCAGGCGGATATTTCATAATTAACGGATCAGAGCGAGTCATAGTTGGACTAGAGGATCTATCCTACAACAAGATCATTGTCGACAAGGAAAAGGTTGGCGGCAACGACGTTTACAAGGCAAAGGTATACTCATCGATTGTTGGTTATCGTGCAAAACTAGAACTCGTAATGAAAAACGACGGTCTAATCGTTGCAAGAATTCCAGGCTCTCCAGTTGACATACCAGTTGTTACTTTGATGAGAGCACTAGGACTAGAATCTGATAGAGAGATTGCAGCTGCAGTTTCTTTGGTAGAATCAATCCAAAATGAGTTAGAAGCGTCATTTGAAAAAGTGGCCGAAGTTCAAACGTCAAAGGACTCAATTGTATACATCAGTAAAAGAATTGCACCTGGAATGTTAGAGGAATTTCAAATCAAGCGAGCGGAAACGCTACTTGATTGGGGTCTATTGCCACATCTAGGAAAACACCAAGAAAACAGACGCGAAAAAGCTCAGTTCCTTGGCGAAGCAGCATGCAAACTAATTGAGCTAAAACTTGGCTGGATATCGCCAGATGACAAGGACCATTATGGTAATAAGGTAATCAAATTCGCAGGACAAATGCTTGCAGACTTGTTTAGGACCGCATTTAGAAATTTGGTTCGAGACATGAAATATCAATTAGAAAGATCAGGACAAAAACGAGGAATCAACGCAGTAGCTGCTGCAATTCGACCAGGTATTGTTTCTGATAAACTCAACAATGCAATTGCAACAGGAAACTGGGGCAGAGGTAGAGTCGGAGTAACACAACTATTAGACAGAACAAATTACTTGTCCACAATATCCCACCTAAGAAGAATTCAATCGCCTCTTTCTAGAACACAACCAAACTTTGAGGCAAGAGACTTACACCCAACTCACTTTGGAAGAATCTGTCCAAGTGAAACACCAGAAGGATCTAACTGTGGATTGGTCAAGAACTTGGCATTATCTGCAATCATATCTGTAAATGTATCCCCAGAAGAAATCATCGAAAAACTATATGACTTAGGCTCAGTTCACTTTACTGACGCAAAAGAAGATCTCAAGCGAGACGGAACACGAGTCTTTGTTGATGGCAGGCTAGTTGGCTATTACAAAGATGGCAACAAGCTAGTGGAATCATTACGTGATCTGAGAAGAAACTCAAAGATTCATCCGCATGTCGGAATTTCATTTTTCCAGCCAGGAGTGGAAGGTGCAACAAAGCGATTGTACGTAAATTGCAATGCTGGACGTGTCTTGCGCCCACTAATTGTCATAAAGGATGGAAAACCGCTGGTCACACAAGAGCTAATTGAAAAAGTATCCAAGAAACTCATGTCTTGGAATGACCTTCTAAGAATGGGAATTATTGAGTTAATCGATGCAAACGAGGAAGAAAACTGTTACAATACAATTGATGATAAGGACACGAAAAAATTCACACACCTTGAAATCTTTCCACCTGCAATACTTGGAGCAGGCGCATCAATCATTCCATACCCAGAACATAACCAATCGCCAAGAAACACATACGAATCCGCAATGGCAAAACAAAGTCTTGGGTTCTCAACTCCAATGATGAACACAAGTACCTATGTCAGACAGCACCTGATGTGGTACCCACAAACACCAATCGTAACTACTAAGGCACTCAACCTTTTAGGATTAGAAGACAGACCGGCAGGACAAAACTGTGTGGTCGCTGTATTACCGTTTGATGGTTACAACATTGAAGATGCAATTGTAATAAGCAAGGCCGCAGTTGATAGGGGCCTAGGTAGAACATTCTTTTACAGAATTTACGAGGCAGAGGCAAAACAATACCCAGGCGGAATGAGAGATAACTTTGAAATTCCAAATGCAGAAGACAACATCAGAGGTTACAAGGGAGAAAAAGCATATCGATTACTAGAAGAAGACGGTGTAATTGCAACCGAATCAAACGCAGTTGGTGGTGACATTTTGATTGGAAAGACCAGTCCTCCGAGATTTATGGAAGAATACAGAGAATTTGAATCCAAGGGACCATACCGACGTGACACATCAATTGGTGTTAGGCCATCAGAAACTGGTGTTGTGGATACAGTATTGATGACACAATCCAACGAAGGTGGAAAAATGTACAAGATTAGAGTTAGAGACATGAGGATTCCAGAAATTGGTGACAAGTTTGCGTCAAGACATGGACAAAAAGGAGTTATTGGTATTCTAGCAAGATACGAAGATCTTCCATATACTGCAGAAGGAGTAATTCCGGATGTTTTGATTAACCCACACGCATTCCCATCACGTATGACCGTTGGAATGTTCATGGAATCAATTTCTGGTAAGGCAGCTGCAGTGAGAGGCACAAGATTTGACGGCTCTGCATTTGTTGGAGAAAAGATGGATGAGATCAAAGCAGCACTTGAGGGTTCTGGCCTGAAATATTCTGGTAAAGAAATTATGTATGATGGAAGAACTGGAAAACCCTTCCAAGTTGAGGTCTTCATTGGCGTTGTGTATTATCAAAAATTGCATCATATGGTAGCTGACAAGATTCATGCAAGAGCTAGAGGACAGGTACAAATGTTGACCAAACAACCAACCGAAGGTCGTGCAAGGGGTGGAGGATTGAGATTTGGTGAAATGGAACGAGATTGCCTTATTGCATATGGCGCATCGATGATTCTAAAAGACAGACTGTTAGATGAATCTGATAAATCTGAAATCTATGTCTGTGAGCGATGTGGTCTTGTTGCATATCATGATGTTAAACAACGAAAGTATGTCTGTAGAGTTTGCGGAGACAAGGCAAAGATATCTTCAGTTTCAGTAGCGTATGCATTCAAACTGTTATTGCAAGAAATGCAAAGTCTCAACGTGGCACCAAGACTAATGATAAAGGAGAGAGTGTAATTGTCAGTTCAAACAGTAAAAGCAATCGATGGAATCAAATTCTCAGTTTGGTCTCCAACTGAAATCAGAAAATATTCCGTAGCTGAAATCACAGCACCAGAGACATACGACGAAGACGGGATGGCAGTACAAGGTGGTCTGATGGATGGAAGACTTGGAACGCTAGAACCTGGACAAAAATGCCTTACATGTGGAAACACTGCAGCAAGATGTCCTGGACACTTTGGCCATATTGAATTAGCAGAACCAGTTTTACACATTGCATTTATCGATAACATTCACAAATTATTGATTGCAACGTGTCGTTCCTGCTCTAGACTAAAACTTCCACAAGAAGAGCTTGACAGCTACGGACAGATTCTCAAAAAAGAAGCCGCATACACCATAATTTCACAAAAGAAAATTCCAGAAGAAATTCTGGACAAGGCAAAAAAAGCAAAGGAATGCCCACACTGCGGAAAACCACAATACGATATGATATTTACAAAACCAACAATCTTTATCGAAAAAACAGAAATCGGCGAACACAGATTACTCCCAATCACAATACGAGAAAGATTTACGCAAATCCGAGACGAGGATCTCAGATTATTGGGATATGATCCAAACACTGCAAGACCCGAGTGGTTCATCTTGCAAGTACTACCAGTACCGCCAGTAACAGTCAGACCATCAATCATCTTGGAGACAGGTATCAGATCAGAAGACGATCTTACACACAAAATGGTTGACATCATACGTGTAAATCAAAGACTAAAAGAAAGTAAGGACGCAGGGACACCCCCACTAATCGTTCAAGATCTAGTTGATCTATTACAGTATCATACCACCACATATTTTGACAACGAAGTATCTGGAATTCCACAAGCTCATCATCGTTCCGGCAGACCACTAAAGACACTAACTCAAAGACTCAAAGGGAAGGAAGGAAGATTCAGAGGTTCACTTTCTGGAAAAAGAGTAGACTTTTCCAGCAGGACTGTAATTTCCCCGGATCCAAGCCTTGATCTATCTGAAGTTGGCGTTCCAGAGGCGGTTGCAAAGAAGCTAACAATCCCAGAAATCATAACAGAGTGGAACATTGAGAGAATGCGAGAGCTGGTAATCAACGGACCAGACAAATTCCCAGGTGTAAATTACATCGTAAGACCTGACGGCGTCAAGATCAGACTAGACTTTGTGGAGGATCGTTCTGTTATTGCACAAAATCTTGAAGTCGGATATCTAGTGGAAAGACACCTCTCAGACGGCGACATTGTCATGTTCAATCGACAACCATCACTGCACCAAATGTCAATCATGGCTCACTATGTTCGTGTGTTGCCAGGAAAAACATTCAGATTGCATCCATCAGTCTGTCCACCATACAACGCGGACTTTGATGGGGATGAAATGAATCTACATGTACCACAAAGTGAGGAAGCAAGAGCAGAAGCCATTCTACTAATGAGAGTTCAAGATCAGTTGATTTCACCAAGATATGGCGGACCAATCATTGGCGGACTAAGAGACTTTATCACAGGATCATATCTTTTAACTAAAGACGATACAGTTCTCACACCACAAGAATTTGCAAACTATGCAATGCTTGGAGGCTATGAGGGCGCATTCCCAGACCCTGCAACAAAAGGCAAGGACGGCCCAATGTACACTGGAAAACAACTCTTCTCATTATTCCTACCAACCGACTTTAACTATGTAATTACGTCCAAGTGGTCAAAAGGAACCAAAGGAACACAAAAAGACGTTGTAATTAAAAACGGTCATCTTATCAGCGGAGTTATCGACAAGGCATCAATTGGCGCAGAAGAGCCAGAAAGTGTTTTGCATAGAATTGCAAAAGACTATGGCAATGCTATCGCAAAGAAATTCCTTAACTCTGTCCTAATTGTCGCAAAACAATTCATCACACACTATGGATTCAGCTATGGATATGGAGACTTGGAATTATCTGACAAAGTAAAGTCCGATATCCATACAGGGATTGACGAATCCTACAATACCGTTTATGATTTTATTTCACAAGCGAAGAAAGGCACACTAAAGCTAACAAGAGGTCTTTCTGCAGATGAAGCACTTGAAGCCTATATTGTAAATGAATTATCAAAAACAAGAGATAAGGCAGGAAACACAGCAGACCAACAACTAGACAAAAACAATGCTGCAAGAATCATGGCAACAACTGGTGCAAGAGGCTCATCACTTAACATTGGTCAGATGGCAGGAGCACTTGGCCAACAATCAATTCGTGGAAACAGACTCAACAAAGGATACAATAATCGTGCATTACCACACTTTAAGGAAAATGATGATAATCCAGATGCACGCGGATTTGTAAAATCAAACTACAGAGACGGCCTCTCAACAATAGAATTCTTCTTCCACGCAATGGGTGGGCGAGAAGGATTAGTCGATACTGCAGTTAGAACTCAGCAATCAGGTTACATGCAAAGAAGACTAGTTAATGCGCTAGAACACATTAAGCTGGAATATGACAACACTGTGCGTGATCCACACGGTCACATCATCCAGTACTTGTATGGTGAAGATGGAATCGATGTTGCAAAGTCTGATCACGGTGAAGCATTTAACATCAATAGATTAGTTGAATCTGAAACCATCATCGACTCTGGTAAAAAGGTATCAAAAGAAGAAGTAGAAGACTTGCTCAAAAAATACACCAAGGTATTCAACCCAAGACTAACAAAACTAGTCGAAGACGGAATCTTACACTCTAAGCTAACAAAGGAAGGAACTGAAAAAGTTCTCAAAAAGGCACTAGATCTATATCACAAAGCAAAAGCGGAACCAGGGCAAGCAGTAGGAATGGTAACCGCACAATCAATCGGTGAGCCCGGAACACAGATGACACTAAGAACTTTCCACTTTGCAGGAATCAGAGAGCGAAACGTAACCCTAGGTTTGCCAAGACTCATTGAATTGGTAGATGCAA
>JBQTIZ010000035.1:0-15536 GCA_052387615.1 Candidatus Nitrosotenuis sp.
ATTTTTTGCACGTCCCAGTGAGCTCATGTGCTCGCCGAAAATTCGAATTATACCGGCCTGTAAATCTGGATCTACTTTTATCATTGTACCATCTTTTGTGTATGACTTTACCAGTTCTTGCAGTGAATTATAAAAATCATCAAAATTAGACATTTAGAATAACCGCTGGTGTTCTGCAAGCATGCACCTATTGAAAACTACTTGGATTCCAGCCTTTCTTGCAAGCTCTTCTGCTTGTGGATTGTGAATTCCTTCTTGGAGCCATATTACTTTGGGTTTTTTCCTAATCGCCTCTTCAATCACAGAAAGTACCTGATCAGATGGCCTGAAAACATCAACAATGTCAATTTGTCGTGGTATTTCATCCAGACTTGCATGGCATTGTATATCCAGAATTTGATCAGCGGTGGGGTTAACTGGTATGACATCATAGCCTTGAGACAGTAGATATTTTGGAACATAGTGAGCCGCCTTTTCTTTATTTTTTGACATGCCAACTACTGCTACTGTTTTAAGTGATAGAATTTTGCGAATTTGTTCATCAGAGTGAGGATCTATGTCCATGTATATACAGTACCGATATTAGATTATAATTTATTGGAAAACTCTACGAAATAGATTCATAATAAAACATTATAAAGTAACAATAAGACACAAACCCAATTGTATCAAAAATTAATTCTGATTCCAACAGTATTGTTTGTTTTACTTATTCCCAATATTGCACACGGGCAAGAGTCACAGAACCAATCAGATGCGCCTGTAACATATGATGTAGGAATACAGCTTGAAAATATTGGTTTTATAAATAGACAGAGTGGATCATATGATTTGATTTTTTGGGTGACGTTAAGATCAGATGAAATTGATTTTACAAAAAATCCTCCCCCAGAATATTTTGATTTTACGAATGGATATGTTGATGAAATCTCCGGAATTAGTACAGAGCCACACTTTCACAAATTCAAAGTACGAGGAGTCTTCTATAATGCAATTAATTTTAGAAATTATCCATTTGAGAACATCGACTTGGCAATACACATGGAACCATACTATCCAAATACTGAAGATAAACTAGTTTTTACGGTAAATGAGAGATATAGTGGAATGAGTGATTCAGAAACAATTAGTGTTCCAGGATGGGATATAGGCACTCCTTTCTTTATCGCGAATAGTGAGAAATATCCATGGGGTAACTTTGCCAATTTTGAAGCGCATTATCCGGTTGGCACCACTGCATTTTCAGCATTTATGAAAAAGTTATTCCCAATTGTAGTCTTGATGGGATTTTCTTTTGCTTCATTTGCGCTTTCGCCTAAGAATCTAGCTGAAAGATTAGGAATGATTTCTGCAGCATTATTATCTTCAGTTTTTTTTCACACAGGGTTTTTGCTCTCAGAATTACCTCCACTGGGATACATGACACTAGCAGACAAAATAATGGTGGTAGCTTATGGATTATTTGTCATGTGTTTGATCCCAATTTTATTAACAAAATACTCCTCGGAAATCAAAAAACAGGAATTCACGTTAACGCAGCAGCTCGCTCTGGATAAAAAAATAGTAATTGCTACACCAATAATTTTATTCATCATGTTTACCGT
This sequence comes from Candidatus Nitrosotenuis sp., assembly GCA_052387615.1. Classification (GTDB taxonomy): domain Archaea; phylum Thermoproteota; class Nitrososphaeria; order Nitrososphaerales; family Nitrosopumilaceae; genus Nitrosotenuis. The sequence continues at coordinate 1,605 of JBQTIZ010000035.1, forward strand.
CGTTTATTTCGCATTGTAATGATTAAACTGAATCATACCTTCTCATAAGATAATGATCAAACAATGTAAATCCTCATAGTTCTGCTTACAATGATTATAACATCGTCAATTCTCATTCCAATCGCATCATCTGACGATGATTTAACTGATGTAATTATTGATAACAATCAAAAACCATACAAAGTTGGGATATATCTCCTAAACGTTGGCAAAATTGATCTGCAAACAAGCTCATATGATCTTGACTTTTACATGTGGATTGCATCTGATCAGGATGATTTTACAAAATCAACACCTAAAATTGAATTCATGAATGGCAAGGCCACAACTGAGCCAATCACGATAGAACCACACTTTTACGAAATCAGAGTAAAGGGTACCTTTCTAAAAAACATGAATTTTCAGGATTATCCGTTTGAACAACTACATCTAACAATTGAGGTTGAGGGGTTAGACGAGTCCAAAAACCTCGTGCTCATACCAGACAATGAGGATAGTGGTGTAGATAGTCTTGTCAACATTCCTGGCTGGAATCTGATTGGTATTACACAAGACACTCAAACCCACAAATATTCCAATGAAAAGGAATACTCTCGCTATGTATACACAATGACAATGGAGAGATTTTTTGTTTCCTCTTTTCTCAAAACAATTTTTCCGGTCATAATCATCACGACTATTGCAATGCTTGCTTTTTGGATGAGTCAATAAAAATTTGCACCAAGAATAGGGCTTGGTGCATCGACTCTTTTAGCAGCAGTTGCAGCTCATCTTAATGCAGCAAATCAACTTCCACCAATAGGATATCTCACATTATTTGATAAAATCATGATTATTGCATATTGCACTATTCCTCAATAATCTACTGTCAATGGTTATTCAAATGAGATATGTTGATCGTGATATGAAAGAAAAAGCAGTCAAAATTAACACAAGAATGCGTAAACTCATGCCGATTATCGTAATAGTGATTTTCCTTGCATTGTTAATTATTTAATTAAATAAATTACTAAAATAATCATACCAATTAACGCTCTCCTTTTGAAGCGCAGATCTTCACACAGAAGTCCAGTCTCAACAACTCTTGCTTCATTTTAAAGTCAATATGTTGGAAAATTCTTTATACAGTCTCAGATAAATCAAACCATGGAAGAAGAGCCAAAGGATGTCATTGTTTTAGGTGCAATTAGAAATGGTGCTAAAAAATTTGATAAAATTAGATCAAAGACTGGAATAGAACCAGAAGAGCTGAACAAGATATTAGAAAAATTAGAATCGCGCGGATTAATTAAAGCTGAAAAGAAGAAGGGATTTCTTGGGGGGGAGAAAATTGAATTACAGATAACAGAAAAAGGTAACAACGAAGTACAACAAAGGGTTCACGAGATGGAACAAAAATGGAACCAAATGACTCAACTATACAAGCTTGGTGACAAGAAAAAGCTAGAAGAATTCATGGGTAATAACAAATCAGATTTTGCAACGATGATGTTCTTTGGCGTGATGAATATGATGATGTTTTCCATGATGTTTTCCATGATTGGTGCATCCATGAATAGCTATGTACCAGCAGATCAGGTTCCGCCAGGATCAGAGAACCAAATGTCTGATGCAGAGTCAGGCGGAGATATGGGTGGAGATGCAGGTGCAGGCGATGGCGGATTTGACATTGATATCGGATTTTAGAAATTTTAAATCCGTCCCATCAACAAGAAATACAGTTTGCTTTACACATCAGATGAAAACCAAGGGCTAGTCAAGGTTTTACAATTCCTCAAGGCACATCGCTTAGAATACCTCTCAGGGGAAGATCTAAGCGAGGTTTTGCACATAAGCCGCGTTGCAATTTGGAAGCACATAAAAAAAATCCAATCCCTAGGATACAAAATAGAGTCAAAGCAGAATCTAGGATACAGGTTAGTTGACACCACAAATCTTTTGCTCCCATGGGAGGTAACTGAGGATCTAAAAACAAGACAAATTGGAAAGAGAGTATACTATTTTGATTCTGTTGATTCTACACAAAATTTTGCCACAGGTATTGCAAAAAATCAAAGCGAATTTGGTGCAGTTATAATCGCCGAATCGCAAACTGTTGGAAAGGGTCGACTAGGTAGACAGTGGATTTCTCCAAAAGGCGGGATTTGGCTATCCGTGATTCTACAGCCAAGTTTTGATGTATCGAAGATTACCATAATTCCATTTGGAGTCGCAGTTGCATTAGCAAATGCTATCGAAAAATCGCTCACGATAAAAACTGAGCTAAAATGGCCAAATGATCTTACCGTGAATGGAAAAAAGGTTGCAGGAATCATAATTGACGCATCGATTGAATCAACCAGAATTGAGAGTATCATTATTGGAATTGGAATCAATTTCAAGATAAACCCAAAAGAAATTAAAAACAAAATAAAACAAAAAGGTAATTTTTATGGTGTAGATACACTAATCAAAAAAGACAATATAAAACCAGTAAAACTTGTTAGGACATTTTTAGAGGAATTAGAAACCAGCATGGCAAATCTTGAAGACAATAAAACACAATCAATCATTACTCAGTGGATGAAAAAATCCTCAACCATTGGAAAGAAAATTACGGTGAATTCATCAGGCACAAAGATAACTGGCAAAGCAATAAAGATTGACAGAGACGGAACTCTGGTCATAAAACAAGGCTCAAGGACAAGATGGGTTACTACAGGCGATGTTTCCTATCAGAATTAATCTGTGTCTTTTTTGTTGCGGATCTTTTTGATTTTTTTGGTTTGATATCAGAAGAATCTATCATCGATGCCTCTGTTTTGAGTAGATCTTTGAGTTCTGTCTGAATTGAAAACAACATGGCAACTATTTGCTCTAATTGCTTTGTATACTGAATATAGTCAGATATGAGATCGGTCTTTTTTGTATCGGTTTTTGTCAGATATTCGTTTAGACGAAGTATGTTGGTGGTACTTATCATTTCAGCCAAAGGCGAGCTTGGCTCACCGAGATTTGCAAGTTCTTCATGCGCCTTTTTGATTCGCATCTTTAATTCGTTCAAATTATTACCAAGTCCAAGCACATTGAACACATGAAATATTTCGTTATAACCATTTTCTTAGCTTTTGTATTATTATCAATCCAAGTTGTGCCAATTTTCGCAAACGATATAGCCGAAAACGCAAACATACTATACAAAAACGCTGCAAAACATTTTGTGAAAGGCCAATACAAAGAAGCTATCACGGTCTATGATAAAATACTCAAAAACTATCCAAATCAATCAACTGTCCTAAAAATGAAAGGTGTTGCACAGAGCAACCTAGGCCAACACCAAAAATCAATGTCAGATTTTTACAAAGTATATCAAAAAGATCAAAAAGACATCGTAGCTATGCTTGGATTGGGAATAGGATTTGGAAACTATGGAGAATATGTAGAAGCAAAAAAATACTTTGATGAAGCATATCGATCATACCCAAATCACACGGTTGCAAAAAACTACAAAGAATATGCAGACAAAGTCATTAAAAAATACCCATACAAGCCAACAGAGAAACCAAAAAACTGGAGTGAGAAACCTGCTCAAAAAATGTTTGATTCGTATACCAGCAAGGTAGCAGCTAAAGTTACAAAAGATAAGCGTTACATCGAATATCCAAATCCAAGCTTTGATGTAATCAAAAAATTCCTAAGAGATTATGAACGTTGGAATTTTGAGTCACAAATAAAGACTGGTTCAGGGGGATTTCCAGATCCAAAAATTACACTAAATAATGGTACATACACACTAAATTACAAAATTTTTGTAAACGTGCAGCCACAAGGATTGCCATTGGATCATGTTAGTACATTAAACGAATCTACAAAATTTTGGGGTGACCAAGTTTTTACCTCTACTAAAGGAAAGGTAGTTGTAAAATTTGCATATACGGATTCAAAATCAGATGCAAATATTTGGGTCACATGGACTGTAAGAAAACTAGGAGAGGGAGTCTTGGGACATGCCCATATTGGCAAGGGTGTTGTAGAAGTAGCGCTAGGCGATTATAATTGCGATGGTAGCTTTCAATTGTATGATGTTGCAAGTGTTGAAAAGATAATGAGGCATGAGCTCGGTCATGCAATTGGACTAGGACACACAAATAACACAGAAAATATCATGTATCCATCAATGAAGCCAAATTATGCCTATTGCTTGCTCAGTTAGTCTCTTGTCGTAGTTCCTCAACTAGTGTTTTTGTTTTTATGATAGCCCGAGCAATCATCTCAAAATAGATCCTTGTTTCATCATCTACGAATTTTCCAAGACGTGCAGAAAGTATTTCGTTGGCATTTGTAATAATACAAATTGGATCTACTAATTCTTTTACCAGATCATCCTTTCTTTTTTGATATAGAGATTTACTTGCAGAAATTGTCATAATATTTTTTTGCCTTAGTGTTTCGCAATAAACAGGTTTGTATCCCATCATCGTGCTCTAACCTTTTTTACTTTTGGTGCAACGAGAATTTCAGATGACTTTGATTGGTGCCACAACAAATCGCACAGGCTGAACATGTTGCTTATCATTTCGGATGAATTAGTATGCATTACCGAATCATTCTCATCATTAAGATCCATAGATGTGTTCAATGCTCCAGACATGATGAGCTGTCTGTTTTCTTCCACAACCATCCTGCTCTTTGATGGCAGTTTACCCAGACGAATTTCACTTGGTTCCAGCCTATTGATAAGTGCAAGTTCTTTTTCGTTAGATGTTTCAGTCAGCATTCTAACTTCGGCACCGTTTTCTTTTATCATTTGAATTTTTTCTGGTATGGTGGTATGATACATTCTCATAAAATCCTCAGGCGGTCCAACCAGATATATCACACCAGTTGCTTTTTGGAGTAATTTGGCAATTCTGGAATAAATATTGGAGCGCCCTTGAACTATCACAAATGAGGATATTTCCTGCATGCCCGTCTCTTTTACTATAATGTCAATATCTTCAATAATTTTTTGCGATAAATTTTTCATCGTTATCATTTCGTCTTGTTTTCTGTCAAGAATTACATTGAGAGCATCAGTTGGTTGAATTGCCGAACAAAGTGTCGGATTTGAAAAAGTTGTGTTCACAATTCCCATATTTCTAAGTCTGTTTAATGCGCGATAGGTCTTGCCTCTATCGATGTCTAGTTTTCCAGATAGGGTTCCAACAGAAACTGGCCCAGTTTGGAGCAACCCCATGTATACCTTAGAATCGATTTCTTCTAGCCCAAAAAAGCCCAAGTTTTTGATGATTTCATCGTGATTCATTTTATTATCCCCACATACCGATTTACGAACAAAATAATAGAACTTGTATGTTCAAAATAGACAAACAATCAGAGATATACGGAATTATTTTTGATATATGCTTTGAAAATTATATAATGATGGCATATTGAACCAGAACATCTTGGAAATCACAATAGAGCCTTGGAAAAAACTGATCATACATGAGATAATAGAGTATAGCTTCGAAGACTGGACTACACAAATTGCATTTAGCAGCAAAACTGCAGGTGGTGCAATACCAACCATAAACTGGACGAATGGGATTGTTTTTCAATCATTTAATTTTCCAGACACAAATGTAATTGTTGAAGAAAAATTGAAAGGAGTACTACATTGGTCATCTGTGATGTTTGCGATCAAAGAGAAATATGAAAAACAGATCATTAAGGACAATGCAACAATTAATTTGATCGATGTTAGTGTAAATGAGATCTTTAGAAAACTTGCAGATAAGCTAAAAGAGCAATCTAAACAAAACCCACAAAACTAGATTCTATAATTCCAGAATGTCTCTTAGCTTGACCTACATACAAATAATCATTGGAATTGTGTAAAACCCATAATAACTAAAAACGACCTATAAATACACAGATGACATCATCTCAGATAAAATGCCCATCATGTGCAAAAAATACTATACAGGCAGACGCTGTAACTGGTGAAATTTTTTGCAGGAACTGCGGTTATGTCGCTGCAGAAAAGATTGAGGAGTCAGGTCCGGAGTGGAGATCTTTTTCAAACGACGAATCCGACAAAAGTAGAGTTGGTGCTGCGACATCACTTACAATGCATGATATGGGATTATCAACAGTCATAGGTACTGTAGACAAAGATGCAACAGGTAAACCACTCTCAGCCTCAATGAAAAATTCTATCGAGCGCCTCAGAACATGGGACAGTAGGACTCAAGCACATACATCTGCAGACAGAAACCTAAGGCAGGCTCTCAATGAATTGGGTAAAATGAAGGACAAGATGGGGCTGGCAGATGCCGTCATTGAAAAAGCAGCCTACATTTACCGAAAGGCCATGGAAAAGAAACTAGTTAGAGGGAGATCCATTCACGGATTGATTGCTGCTTGCCTTTATGCAGCATGTAGGAATACAGAGACGCCAAGAACTCTAGATGATGTTGCGGAAAGCATCAACATAAGACGAAAAGACGTAGCAAGATGTTACAGATTGATATACAAAGAGTTAGACCTCAAAATGCCAGTGGCTGATCCTACAAAGGGGATTGCGAGAATTGCAAGTATGGCAAACCTTTCTGAAAAAACTAAACGAAAGGCAGCAGAGATACTAAACAGGGCAAAAATAATTGGAATGGTTGCTGGAAAAGATCCAATGGGACTAGCAGCTGCAGCACTGTATTTAGCCTGCGTCTCCAATGGCGAAATTAGATCTCAAAAAGACATATCAGTCGCTGCAGGTGTAACAGAAGTAACCATACGAAATCGTTGCGTAGGTCTAAAAGGACTATTAGACAAATAACATTCAAAATTTAAAGAAGCGTAATCAAGTCAAACTATGGCAGATAACATCATCTGGTCAGACTGGCTAGATTATGGTGTAGGGCAGATTTCAAAAATTCCAGAAGAATCTGGAGTTTACATGACGCATGCTGCAATGAAGATTCTTTCCATCAATAATTCAAGCAACCTAAGACAAACAATTCTAGAATCACTTAATGATTCATGTATAAAAGATGCCAAACGATTTCGTTATTACATAACAAATAATCATGAAGAGATTAAAACACAATTACTAAAAGATTATCAAGAGAAACATGATGGTAAATTGCCAAAATGTATGGAACAATCATACTAACAAAACCACAATCATGCATTGTTTGCATTATTCAAACATACATATGAATACTAATCAATAGATTCAACACAACGTAGATCTGTTGGACCAATGCCATAACTTCCCTTGCCAGACTAAATGGTATCCCTAGGTCCTACAGTCAATTTTTACAAATCAGGCTCAAATCCAATAAATAAGTTAAAAAATCAATCCAATGTATGAACAATACGCATGGCAATAGAAGAACATGATGTACGTCAAAAACAAGATAAGCTAATACACATTGGTGAGCTAACGTCTCGAATAACGCACGATATGCGTAATCCACTAACTGTCATTATCAACTATGCAACCATGGTTAGAAAGAATTCTAGAAATAAATTGGATAAAAAATCATTAGATCAGCTCGAACTAATTGAGGAAGAGGCAAGGAAGATGTATCACCAGATAGAAGACGTACTAAACTATGTGAAACTTCCACCATTAAAACTACAAAGTCATTCCTTACACGACATATTAAAACAAGTAATTGACAGAACTCAAATTTCCGATGATGTTACAATTCATTTGCCAAAAAACAATCCACAAATCGTATGTGATATAGACAAGCTAGAAATCGTATTTGTAAATCTGATTACAAATGCAATTGAGGCAATGGACAAATCCGGTACAATATCAATTAATGCCTCAGAAAACAAAAACGGCATTATAGTAGAAATCGAGGATTCTGGTCCTGGAGTAAGCGACGAAAATCTTGAGAAAATCTTTGAGCCATTATTTACAACAAAACCAACAGGTACAGGCCTTGGCCTTGCAAGCTGTAAAAACATCATAGAAAGACATCAGGGCACAATATCTGTCAAAAACAATCCAACTATATTTACTATCAAATTACCAAAAGACTAGCTTGTAACAGTCTTTGTTTTTTTGTACACATATGCGTACACGCTAATTATTGTGACAACTACAATTGGAATCACATAGTACAGAAAGGAGTAATCTAAATCTGTCAGAGGTATGTTATATGAATCGCTAGAAACTGCTGTTTTTTGAGGCTCAGGGTTTTCAAAGCCGCTAATCAGAATTTGGTTTTGCGTTGTTTCTTCCACATCAAATGCAATATGCCAGTTGCCCTCTTCATCTTGACTCTGAATGAATTTTACTGGCTTTTCGTTGACAAGAACCGCAAATTTCTCATTTTCAGAGGTTTTAGGCAATTCAAAATTCACATATGCTGGAAATTTGAAAGAGTTTATTCCAAGAATCGAGAGTTTTGTTCCAGTTTCATCAAACCCCCTAACTACAAAAGATGCAGTTGAGTCATATCGAAAATGGAATTTTTCGCCGTTTCTGATCGTAGTTAGTGGCACTATTGTCTCATCTCCAAGCGCAAAACAGCTGTAATAGTGAACGAATTCTGCAAGAGCAGGATCAGGATACATGGTAAACTCGATAATTTGCCCCGGCTCTATTTTTTCGATTTTTTCAAGGTTTTTTGCAACATCAATAAAAGAATTATTCTGGCCGTGAATTGTCGCATATACTTTGATGTTATATTCAGTTACATTTCCCTTGTTCATTATCTTGCCAACCAGATGGCCATCAGAGTGTTTAACCAGTGTTCTATCATAAACCACTTCTACATTTGATTCTGTAGCACCAAATTCTTTTACAAACGTGACTTCAAATTTCATTATTGATGTATTAAGATCAGTTATCACTGGAATTTTGATCTTAAATGGAATGTCCTTGTTTTGGAAAATAATTGGAAGCTCCTGAGTAATTGTAATCTCTTTTTGATTTTCAAGTACTGTCAAATGTAAGATAGACGATGCCGGATAATTCTCAGTATTTTTTACAGCCCCAACAACAGTGTAAACTCCATTAGAATCAAAGTAGCCCAAAATCTCATCTTCTGGTACAAACACGTCTGCATACACTATAGGAAGGATTCCAACAATGGCAAATACAGCTAGTAAAATTATCTCGTTTTTCACATCAGAAGATAACCATGATTCATATCTTAAACCAATCTGATATTTTCATTTGTGGTATTGTTCTATTATTTTGAGCGCTTCAAATGGAATTTTGGCAAAATTAACATCCCTTTCGGCAGAGACCAGCAAAATTTCCTTGCCTATTGGAAAGCTCATTACAATCACCCTATCTCTATAGGACAATGCAAATCTGACTGGACCAAGCTCAGAATCGAACTCCTGACGCATTCTCACCCGAAGCGCAAGTTCCATGTAGAGCATCTCATCCTTTTTTGTATCTTCTAGTGTCTTTTTTCCTTCAGTCATTCCTCCCGCCACCAAATGTCCCTTGTCATTGATTAGGCCCACAAAGCGAATCATTGGGTCCAATTTCGTTATTGAATTACACAGTACTTCTTTTTCCATTATGATTTCTCCTGTTTTGATATAGCATTTGAGGACGAACTATTTATTGCGATCTCGGGTATTTAATCAGCATGTCACAAGATGCTAAGACTCCGCTTGATTATTACAAACACGTTTCGCTCTTTTGGACGGATCTGTTACATTTGATGTCAGGCAAACCAATTGCGTTAACATCGGTTGGCCCAATGAGAAACTGGGCAAACGACATGAAAAAGGTTGTAACCGAGGTAATAGATGCAAACGAGGATTTAATTGAATTTAACCAAAGACTGGCCGAATATTACAAACAACTAACAGAGGCATGGGTTGATGCACAAAAAAAGGTAAACTCAAAGGTCCCAAACATACCTCAAGATGTTGAACATATAGAAGCATACAAAAGAGTATGGATAGACATCTTTGAAAATGACTTTACGCAACTTTTTGATTCTGAAAAATTTGGTCAGAACTATGGCAAATTAGTTTCTGCAGAATTAGAGCTGACTCGCCACTGGGAGAGCATTACAAATGTGATGTTGCATTCAATGAAATTACCGACACGAAAAGAAATTGATGAAGTATACAAAGAACTACACGAGCTCAGAAAGCGAATTACAAAACTAGAAAAAAAAGAGGAGAAAAAAAATGCAGGATAGTGTAATCGATCCAAAACTAGTAGAGGAATTCCTTAGCTTTACAAAAAACGTTACTGAGGCACCAAAGCTAGTTTCAGCACCTGATGAAATAACGCTAGAATCAACCCCATATGATGTTGTATATGAACAAGATAAGATACGATTATTACACTACAAACCAATTGTTGAAAAACAGATCAAAACACCACTTGTCATAAGCTATGCAATAATCAATCGATATCACATATTGGACATACAACCAAAGAAGAGCTGGGTCAGAAAACTTCTCGAAGGTGGGATAGATGTCTACATGATAGATTGGGGCACGCCGTCAAACATTGACAAGTATTTGGATTTTGATGATTATGTGAATTCTTATTTGGACAACTGTATTGATTTTGTCAGAAAAGAAGCACAGGTAGACAATGTATCACTTCAAGGATATTGCACTGGAGGTACAATTGCAACGATTTATTCCACTCTACATCCAAAAAAGGTGCGTAATCTAATAGTCACAGCACCTGTAATTGACGGCTGGAAAGACACTACAGTAGTCAGCAATGTTGCAAAGCACTTGAACATCGACGATCTGGTTGATACCATAGGAAACATGCCTCCAGAATTCATGTATTATTGCTTTTCAATTCTAAAACCATTTGAGCAGGGCCTGGAAAAATATTACAAATTTTTTAAAAACATACACGATAAGGAATTTGTAGATAGCTTTTTGCGAATTGAAAAATGGTTAAGCGATACGCCACCAATTCCAGGTGAACTTTTCAGACAGTGGATTAAAGACATCTATCAGGAAAACTTGCTAGTGCAAAATAAAATGTATGTTGGAGGAAAACAAATCGATCTCAAAAATATTTCAATGCCAATTTTTGTTCAGGTTGCAGTAGGAGATCATCTAGTGTCACCAGAATGTAGTATGCCAATCTACTATGTAGTCGCAAGTGAAGATAAGACAATGAGAGTCTATCCAATAGGACATGTAGGAATGATTGCAAGCTCTTTTTCACAAAAACAAATTCTTCCAGAGCTTTGTCAGTGGATTAAAGAGAGATCTTAGAAAGTTACTTTTTCTTTTTTTCTAATGGTATAACTACTACCTGAACTAAATCCCCCTCGTTGATTCTCAGAGCATCTCGTTCTGCTTCAGGTATTGATATTCTCCCGTTACTTCCAATCGTAGTCTTGAATGCACCATAGCCCATAAAACTCTGCATCAAATTACCCATGTTGAATAATTGTTCCATTACGTTTTTTTGTACAGATGTCATGTTGTTTACAAAATCAGTTTGTGCCTCCGAGGATTTTGTTGTTAGGTCTTTGATTGCTTGTAGTGGATCAAATTTCTGATTGTTTTCCATGTATGATGAAAACGCCTTCATAAATTCTGCTTGTGCTCTTCCTCCTTTTTGTACCCAATCTTGAAACATTGAGACATAATCAACTTGGTTACTGTTACCAACCATTACCATTGTCCAGCCAATTAGTTATTTAAAGATAGCACAGCTATTTCAAAAAGTCAAGCACAATTTTGCTAAATTCTGATGGATCCTCAACATATGGAGTATGTCCACATCCTTCCATTTGGTAAAATCTACAATCACGGATTTTTTGTACAAAATATTCTGCATATTTTATTGGTATAACTGGATCTAGTTTGCCCCAAACCACCAATGTCGGAACCTCTAGTATTTCCAATCTAGTTGAAATCTCCGGTGCATTCTTTAGTCCAAGAATTGTTGACATGAACGCATACTTTGCGTTTGGCATGAGCATTCGTTGTATGAAACCATCAACAGTTGTTTGACTTACCTCTTTGTTATTTCCAGTCATTATTGAAAATGCAGTTTTTGCACTAGAGGGATCAGGATAAAGTGCGGCCATTATATATGCATCAAGTGCTGGTGTAGATTGCTTCATTGCACCAGCTGGTGAGACAAGAATCAATTTTTCCACATTGCTTTGATTTGTAGACACATATTCAGCGGCGATTTGCCCACCTAGTGATGAACCAATTATTGTTGCTTTTTTTATTCCAAGTTCATCCAAAAACTGAGAAACAAATCTGGCAAAAAACTCAGTTGTGTAATCAACGGTGGGTTTATCACTAAGGCCAAATCCGATCAGATCCGGCACATAAACTGTAAAATGTTTACTAAAACTAGTTATCACAAGATCCCACCGTTCTGCAGAAGCACCAAGACCGTGAATAAGGACGAGGTTTCGTTTTGACGATCCTGCCTTGAGGTATCTAATCCGATTACCTTCAACAATCACAAATTTTTCTTGCATCAGGTTATCGACGATTTATCTTTCATATAGATAAGTTTTAGCATACGTATGATCGTAAACAACAAACTTGCTTTAAGATAATCAATAGATCAAATGATAAAAATGAAAAAGTAGGCTAGCCCAGCGTTCTAGAGTGTTTGCTGGTGTGTGGTCGTTCACCTGGGAATTTTCTTCGCATGTGAGCAGATGGCCTGCCATAGAGTAGTTCTAAGAACCATGCCTCATGTTCAATTTCTTCTCTTAGGATGTCTTTTGCCACATCGTATGTTGCGGGATCTTTTCCATGTGTCATCTGGCAGATTTTGTTCCAATTTACAATTGCACCTTGTTCTGCCTTGAGACATTTTTCCATTATTGCCCTAAGATCTGTTTTGTTTGGTGGCAGTTGCAAAAATTCACAGCCAGACATTTTGATGAACTCAATTGCGTCATTTGGCAGGCTTCCCCCAAGTTCATAAATCCTTGAGAGGCAGGACTCAAAATGACTCAGATCCTCTAGTCGTGCATCTTCTATTACGCCTTTGATCCCTTCACCTTCTACACCAGTACAATGCATTCGAAGGTTTGTGAAGTAATAGTATGCCGTAAACTCTACTGATGCGTTGTAGATTAGAAGTCGGATTAACTCGTCAATATCTACGCCATTTTGCTTTAGAACGCTTACGCCAACCACATTTGGTTCGGTTTGCTTATCCATGTGATGGTGAAAAAGATGTGAAAATAAAAATCTGCTTGTTGAAAACTATTTTTGGGATTACTAATAATGTCATTGAATCATTCAAGTTATTAAGATACATCACTAAAAATTGCGACTACTCTTTTTGCTATCTTTTCAATATCTACGGCCGGTTCTGCAGATATCAGTAAGACGAATTTGCTCACTGGGAATGGAAAACTAATCAAGACTAGCTTATCCCGCCTTGCAGCAAGATAATTGATTGGCCCTAGGGCGTTATCAAATTCTTTACGAAGGGAAACTCTTGAGGCAAACTCCATAAAATCATCTAATTTACTCTCATCATTCTCAAGTGGTGTAATTCCAAGCTTAAAGCCACCAACAATCAGTTTACCTTGTTCATTAATTATTCCAGCAAAACGAATTTCTTTTTCTTGAGTAAGCTGTGTACATTTAGATTCATAAAATTTGTATTCAGCCGAATCAGTCATCAAAAACAATAATTTCACCTATAATAAAAAATTTGAGATATTGTGAATATTTGAAAAATAATCGTGTAATCAAAAAGATATTCTTCATTGAAAGTCAAACCTAGTTTCCACTAGGGTTTGATTTTAAATGAAAAAAATCATCGTGCATAGTCTCTATGTAATGTGGCTAACCAGTGCGTTGGTCTATTAGTAATGGCAGGCTCACCTCTCGCCGAAGCTTGTGATCTATACCTCCATCCTATCAAAGCAGTCTTCTACTGCCGACCTTCATCCTAAGAAAGGCTATTTTGTTTCAGGAAGGGTTTCGCGCTTAGATGCTTTCAGCGCTTAGCCC
>JBQTIZ010000036.1:0-8460 GCA_052387615.1 Candidatus Nitrosotenuis sp.
TGTTGTCCTACAACTACGGTACCGACAAATACTGCACCGTTTGTAGTGGTTAACTTGAATTGGTTGTCTCTTCCTGACTTCATGTCTTCATTTAGAGCTAGTACGACGCTTATTGTCTGACCTGGTTGAACTTCCGCAACAGAGTTTGTTGTGATGAGTTCTGTACCTGTACCACCAGCTGCTCCTGCAAGTGTATATTGACCATTAGCAGTTGCACCCAATGTAGCTGGTGCTGGATTGGAGAATGTGTATACGGAGCCTCCAAATCTTAACTCACTAACAGTGATTGATTGGACGCTATCGTTTTTGATGTATACTGCGATGTTTTCTCCTATTTCTTTTAGAGCGTCAGTATCACCACCAGATACTGCACCGAATGCAACTCCATTTTGATTGTTGATGATGTCTACTGCTCTTGCATCATAACCTACAATCTTTATTGCCTCGATTGTTGGTCTTCCACTAAGTTGGGATGAGCTGAAGAAGTTTTGCGAGTAAGCAAAGACAATTGCTCCGCCAACTACAGCTATTGCAACTAGTAACAGTGTAGCAATGACTGGGGCTACTCCTCGGCGTGAATGAAGTCGTCGATTGTTGATGTTTGAATTCATTACATGGGGATCCGATAGGCGTGCTGTTAAGGCGGATGCTGTGCAGGAATTACAACATTATTTTATACCTAATTCCAAAAAAACTGATCCAAACCAGTCTGCTTTGGCTTACCAATCATACTGTCAAAATCCAAATCCATTGATGATGTGATTTGGTCTAGCGTGGATTCCATGAATTCCATGTATTTTTCAGAATCTATCTCATCTGGTCGCGCCATTTCAACTGGCTTTACGCCCGGTTTGTTCAGGATTTTGACATATGATATGATGTCGCCTCGTTTTATTTCGCGTTGTTGCTCTAATAGCTTGGCCGCACGAATGTGCTGTGGGATGGTCTTGTCATATTCTGATGGCGCTTTACTGATCATGACATTGAATGCCAATTCTGAAATTGGAATTTTTTTCTCTTTTACTTTAATGGCACATGAAGAGATTTTTTGGCTGATCTGTTTTTTTGATTCCTCGAAATCCTGTAT
Organism: Candidatus Nitrosotenuis sp.; assembly: GCA_052387615.1. GTDB lineage: Archaea > Thermoproteota > Nitrososphaeria > Nitrososphaerales > Nitrosopumilaceae > Nitrosotenuis. Next base: position 1,088 of record JBQTIZ010000036.1, read on the forward strand.
GGTCTGAACCTTTGATAGTATGTCTAGTACCTCAAAGAATAATGTCCTGATAAATGGCGGTGTGTGTGACTTCTTTCCAGTCAAACCCTTGACATCTACTTTGCCTTCTTTTGTCACGCCAAGATAGTTTTTCTTTCTTCCGCTCAATACAACATAACGATATTCCTTGTCAATTTCCAGATCAACTCCTTGCTCTGTTTTGGTGTCTTCAATCACTTTATGGATTTGTTCTGTCGTGGGATTTTTGACAAATAATGAATCTGTATCACCATACAACACCTCCACGCCATTTTCTTTGCATTTTTTGATAGTCTCCATGATGATATATCGTCCAACTGCAGTGGTTGCTTCCGCAGCTGGAAGAAAATACAATGGAAATATTTCCGCGCCCATCACACCATAACTCGCATTTAATATGACTTTGAGCGCTTGGCTGACGACGGTGTACTGTTCTTTTTGTTCTATGGTTTTTGCCTTTTTTGCCAAAGACTTGTAATAATTTACCCGTAAATCACGCAGAGAACCAATCAACATTGATGTCAGACCGTTATACTTGGTGCAAACCCAGTGGTTTGTATCTGGGATTTTATTTATCTTGCATTCCTCATGCACGCATCGCACGGTTTCATAAGAAAGATTTCTAATCTTTATGATGCTTGGATACAGACTAGCAAAATCCATCACGGTAACATTGAAATGAATTCCCTCTATTGGCTCAACTACTAGCCCGCCGCGATATTTTTTGTCTTTTATTACTGCGTCATTCATCACACCTTGTGATTTTGCATCAAGCTCTTCCCGTCTTGGAATGAGCGCATTTCGTTGTCTGTGCTCATAATACAATAAGCTTCGAATCCACTGCGATACCCCCATTCTTGCGATATCATCAATTGGCATTCTTGCAATTCTTGATATGACAACTAGCAAGTTCATCAACAAGTCATTGTTGAAGCTGGTAAGCTTGTAGGTTAGTCTGGCGTCGTTGTAACAATAGCTGGCAAGCTGATAGTTTGTTAACTGGTCCAGTTCAACGCCATAGTCTAGTTTTGACTCGTTTAGGAGTGCCTTGGACACGCTGTTCAATGAAAAATCAGTATACTTGTGAGAGAATGCATAGATCTGAAATGACCTATTTGACATTGTGCGATACAAGTCGATGTGAACTCCCTGTTTTAGTGTGGCAGAATCCCTCATCATGTATAGCGGGTTTTCAGAACTTTTGATTCCTAATCGCTCTGCTCGATTATACAAATATGGCATATCGAACTCATCACCGTTGAACGTTATTACAAATGGGTATTCTGAAATCAGCTTGAATGCGTCCGCAATCATCTTTTTTTCGTCTGACTGTGCGTAAAATACTGGCTTTACGCCTTCTGGGAGCTCGTTTTTACCATCGTTTGAGTCGTCTTTGCGTAAAATAAAAATCTGTTTTAGGCCATCGGTTCCCTCAAATCCAATTGCAGTCACGCGTTTTTCTGCAATCTTTGGATCTGGAATTCTTCCAATTTCTGATTCTACTTCAATATCAAAGCTGATTCGTTTTATTGCAGGTATTGGCTGGTTTAATAATTCAGCCCATTGGGTGATGTAGTCCTGAAACTCTTTTGTATTTACAATTCCTTTTGTGGTGTTGACGTCAAACATGAGGCTTTTCATCGCAAGTGACACCTCTTCAGTCATTTCAAAATCGTGCGGGATAATTTTACCATCTTTGATTTCATAGAATTTTCCAACTATGAGGCCCCTGTCATACAGATAATTCTCATAATACTTGATGTCGGATTCCCAAGTTTCTATAATGTTTCTGATGCTTTTGTCGGTTTGCGTTCCGCCAATTGCAAGCGGATCCGTTACAGTTATTTTCGACATTCCGTATTCTTTGTCCTTGAGAAAGTCTTTGCGCTTTATTGATTCTATTTTGATGATATCTTTTCTGCTGGTGAGAAATCCTAATTCTTCTGGGTTTAACTTTGAGTAACAGTATGGTTTATGGCCTGTCTCATCGGCCCATAAAATCAATTTCTGCGATTCGGGATTGTAAAATTTTAGCACGGCAGCTAGTTTTTGATTGTCATATGCAGCAGAAACTAAAAGAGATGGGCCAAGTGTTTTTAGTTGTGTTTCTTGGACTTGCATCGTGGCTTACCTTTTTGGCTCATCAAATAGGACGCTTGCCCAGCGCTGAATCCTTTTCTTGTCTAATTGTATGATTTCAATTCCGGCATCATTCATCAAGTCATAGTCTGTTTCTGGATAGGTGTCAAGGCAGATTATTTTTTTGATACCTATTGTAATTGCCATTTTGGAGCATTCCAGGCACGGAACAAATGTAGTGTACAAAACAGCGTCTTTGGTTCCTGCCTCTATGCCCATTATGGCACAATGCATTATGGCATTAGCTTCTGCATGATTGCACAGACATCTATCCAATGATGCACCGGATTCGATTTTGCCCTCCATTCTGAGCTGGCATCTTTTACATCCTCCCTCAAAGCAGTTTTTGACTCCAGGTGGGGTTCCGTTGTACCCTGTAGCAATTTGACGATTATTTCTAACTATTACGGCACCAACCTGCCTTGTCATGCAGTTTGAGCGCAATTTTGCAAGCTCTGCTTGTAGCATAAAGTATTCGTCCCAACTTGGGCGCTCAAAGTTTGCACTCATGAATCATCCCAGTCCACTTTGATATTTAGGTGGATCCATGGTTTTATTCAGAATTCACCTACAAGCTGTATTTGATCACTCGAAACTATAAAATTCAAAGATCGGTATTTGGTACTAGTTGGCAGAATACATCACACACAAATTCATCAAGCCAAACCTAGTGGAAGCGCGCGAATATCAAATCTCACTTGCAAACCAGGCAAAATCTGAAAACTGTCTGGTTGTTTTACCTACAGGCCTTGGTAAAACTACGGTAGCACTACAAGTAATTGCAGAATATTTATCCCGGGGGGAAGGCGGCGTTTTGTTTTTGGCGCCTACTAGAGTTTTGACAAACCAGCACTACGAATTTTTAAAAAATAATTTGAATCTGGACGATATTGGGTTACTCACAGGCGAAGATACTTTAGCAAAAAGAAAAAAGCTCTGGGCAAATTCAGTCATCTGCGCAACACCTGAGATCACAAAAAATGATCTGGACAGGCAGATAGTGTCTGAAGACCAGTTCTCTTTGATAGTATTTGATGAAGCGCATCGCACCGTTGGAGATTACGCATATTCAAGCATAGCGCAGCGGTTTGCAGGCAAAAATGCACGCATATTGGGCATGACTGCAACTCTACCTGCGGAAAAAGAAAAGGCAACAGAAATTATCACAACGCTACGAATTGCAAGTATTGCTCAAAGAAGCGAGAATAGTCCTGACGTTTTGCCGTATATACAAAAAACAAATACCAACTGGATCAAAATTGATCTGCCGCAAGAAATGAAAGAAATCCAATATTCTCTGAGAAAGGCACTGGAGGTGCGACACCAGGAGCTGACAAGATGTGGACTGCGGCTATCTACAAATGTCTCACTATCACAATTGCTGCGCGCGCGTGATTTTGTAATACGGCAAAACAGACGTGCGGCAAAACCATTATTCACTGCAATTCGTCTTCATTATGCACTAAACATTTTGGAATCGCATGGAGTTACGTCGTTTTTGAGGTTTTGCGACAGAACCAGAGAGAAAAAGGGTACTGGAATCAAGGACCTGTTTGAAAATGACTCTAATTTCATTCGTGCACTAGCACATGCAAAAGATGCGCAGAAAAAAGGAATAGAACACAGCAAGATTGTAAAGCTTGCAGAAATTGTAAAATCTCTGTCCGGCAGAGCAATTGTGTTTACAAGCTATCGTGATTCAGTGGAAGTCATTCATGATAAGCTAGTTGAGCTTGGAGTGTCTGCTGGTTTTTTGATTGGAAAAGCTGGCGAGACAGGCCTAAAACAAAAACAGCAAGTGGAGACTGTCCAAAAGTTTCGAGATGGTGAATACCAAGTTTTGATTGCAACGCGAGTTGGAGAAGAAGGACTCGATATTTCCGAAGTAAATGATGTCATATTCTTTGATAATGTGCCAAGCTCGATTCGATTCATTCAAAGAAAGGGACGAACTGGAAGAAAATCAGAAGGAAACCTTACCGTTTTGATTGCCAAGGATACAATAGATGAGGCGTATTATTGGGTTGGACAGCGAAAAATCAAAGCAGCTCAATCAATGGGAGACAAGATGAGTAAAGATTTGCAAAAATCTGATGTTTCACTGGATGCTTACTTTTAATCACACAAATCTCTTGATGATATGATATCCAAATTCTGTTTTTACTGGTTCTGATGTTTGACCAATCGATAACGCAAAGGCTGCTGTCTCAAACGGCTTGACCATTTTGCCTCGACCAAAATATCCCAAATCACCACCACGTTTGCCGCACCCGGTATCAAGTGATAATTCCCTTGCAAGCTCGGCAAACTTTTCACCTTTCTTTAGTCTCTCTAGTATTGCCAATGCTTGGCTTTGCTTTTCGACCAAAATATGTGAACATTTTATTTTATCTGCCATGACGTGGTAACATATGATGGGTTTGAAATATTTTATGCTAGTCCCCAAGACGTCTTGGTGCTTGGAATTAATTTCAAAAATGGTGCTTCATTTTCTTTCCAAGGATCGTGTCGGACCCACTCGAATTTCTCAAAAAACTTTGCATAGATTTGTTGAAACTCTGGCCCATCTTCTATGATTTTGATCTCACCTTGAGCTAGAACTGCCTTGTGTCCTCCTGGCTTGTAAATATCTACAGATATGGCAGCCTTTGGGTTTTTTTTGGCATTTTTGTAGGCTCTAGTCTTGTAATCTGTTGCAATATAGAAAGAATTGTCTTCAAAAACAAAAGAGACGGGTTTGACATGCGGCATCTTGCCAGTGGTCGCAAACCTTGCCTCTTCAATTGATTGGAGGAATCTTTTCTCTTTAGGGGAAAAGTTCAACCAAAAATCCTCTCTCTGATCTGTGGAATTTTGTCATACACCATGTCTCTAACCTTCATTTGGTCTTCTTCTGAAGGTACCCCGTTTCGCATTGCAGCTATTGCAGTGCTTACCATGCCAAGCGACATTCCCATGATGACTCCAAAGACAAACTCTTTTACATCATGGACTTGGAGTTCTGCTTTGTTTTGCTCTATTTCCTGGATGTAAATTGGAATGGTGGATAATGTTCCATCAAGTGTTTGCATGATTAATTCTTCTAGTTGTTCTTCTTCACTCATGATTTGCTTGTTGGTGTGACTGGTAATAAATTTGCAGAGAACTTCACAACAATCCTTTTAATGATGATATCTTTGAATCAAAACGTTGCCCACTTATTTTACAATTCAAGAAGCTAATGCGGTATTGCCAAGCATTATCCAAAAATACAAAATACTGCAAAAACAAAAAGCTGAAGTCCAAAAACTAGAAGCACAGCTAAACTCGCAAATGGGAAACTCGTTTAATCTCGGCAATTATGCCACAATAAAAAAGCAGCTAAACTCGGCGGTGACGAAATTTTACGCACTAGTCGAAGAGCTTGAAAACACTGGCGTCATGCTAAAAAGCCTGGAAGAAGGTTTGCTTGACTTTCCATCAAAAAGGTTTGATGAGGATGTTTGGTTGTGTTGGAAAGAAGGCGAAACGGAAATAAAATTCTGGCATGAAAAAGACGTCGGCTTTATGGGACGAAAACCATTAAGCGTTAGCGACGAATCACTTGTATGAGCATATCTGTTTGGTTTAGAATAATTAGAATAAAATTTCTTTTAGCGTCTGTGATAGCAGTATCACTAGGACTTGTCATGTCGTACTGGCAGACAAAAACACTTGATGTCCTATCTGGCGTGATAACCATGGGTGGAGTTGTCGCGTTGCATGCAAGCGTTGATCTTCTAAATGACTATTGGGATTACAAGCTAGGAATTGATACAATAACAAAAAGAACAAAATTCAGCGGTGGTACAGGCGTCTTGCCAGAAGGCTTGCTTCAACCACCAACAGTATATCGTGCAGGGGTGATTTGCCTGATTTTAGGCTCAGCAGCAGGCGCATATTTCATTGCAATTTATGGTTGGATAATTGCAGTAATTTTGGGATTTGCAATACTGTCAATCTACTTTTATTCAACAAAAATTGTTGATTCCGGCCTTGGGGAAATCTTTGTTGGAATAAAGGGTACGATGATTGTTCTTGGTACCATGTTTATCCAAACTCAGCAAATCTTGCCTGCAAACATTGTTGCAGGAATAATCACAGGAACACTGTCATCATTTGTCTTGTTTATCACGTCATTTCCTGATCACGATGCAGACAAGCAAAAAGGGCGCAAAACTTTGGTAATTACACTTGGTAAAACAAGGGCCGCCACTCTGTTCTGGGCGTTTCCCTCCACTGCATATGGATTGACTGCAATTGGTGTTGCGAGCGGATTGTTTCCTGTTTTCTGTCTGATTGTGTTTGTCGGTATATTTCTTGTAATAAAGTCTGGTTCAAAAATCAAAAAAACACTAGACAAAGTAGAAGAATTCGTTTTGGTAATGAAATCCACCGTTCTGTTTTCAAGAATTACAGGTGCATTGTTGGTGTTGTCATTTTTGATTGCTATATTATCAAATAACAGTTAAATCAAACACAAAACCCAGACGATCATGATTTCCGGCTTTGCAACACCTGATGGCACAAAAAAATTTACGCAAAGACCAGGCGCAGTTGTTGAAAATTACAAAACTATCCAAGAGTTAATGCTATCTAATGTTGGCATTGGCACATACCTTGGTAATGCAGATTCACAAACGGATCTCGCGGTAATAGAGGCTGTAAAAAAATCAATCATATCTGGAATTAACGTGGTAGATACTGCCATCAACTATAGGGCTCAAAAAGCAGAGCGCTCAGTTGGAAAAGCGATTGCAGACCTAATATCGCAGAATAAAATCGAGCGAAACCAGATCTTTGTGAGTACAAAAAATGGCTATGTCACAAATGATGCCGATATCAAAGAAGAATTTTGGGCATATGTCCAAAAAGAATATGCCGGCAAAGGCGTGATTGGTGCAAATGACATATCTTCTGGATATCACTGTATGACTATACCGTATCTGAATGATCAGCTAAACCGCAGTCTCAAAAACCTAGGCCTTGAATGCATTGATTTGATGTACTTGCATAACGCAGTTGAGGGGCAACCGGACATTTCACGCGAACAGTTCTTGAAGAATTTGGAAAATGTATTTGTGTTTTATGAGCAAATGCGTAAAGAAGGAAAAATTCGATACTACGGCATGGCTACATGGGAGTGCTTTAGAGTACCAAAAGAAAACCGGCATTATCTATCGCTTGAAGACACTGTC
>JBQTIZ010000037.1:0-11574 GCA_052387615.1 Candidatus Nitrosotenuis sp.
ATTTCCATGAATCCATTAAATGTAGTTGCATCATACAGCAAAAACTCCACGTTACCACTTGCAATTTTCTATAGAAATCATGGTCACAATGTCTTTGTCATATTGGATAATACCTTGGAATCAAAGAAAATTGCAGAGCAACTCAAGGCAAACGAGTTTACAGATATGCAGATCATATACCTAGAGCAGGGCGGCAAGTCAATTGAATCAATTGAGGATCTCATATTAACAGAGGATTATCTGCATGCGGTGAATCAAACATATGAGATCAAGCTGAGAAAGGAAGGATTCAGAAATCTCTTAAAAGAGGAAGTCATTGCAAGAAACAAAAAAGGAATCATCGATGGCCTCAGAGGTATCTGGTATGAACACAGAGATGATGGTTGGAATGAGTTTGATGTTGAGGAAATTGCTCGATACATTTGTGAGAAGATTGCACTCAAAGAAGCCGAGTTTCTCTCAGATAAAACAAAGGATCAATTCCGAGGTCTATTCAGGCTCATTGCTGAGCGAATCAGGCAACACCAGAATCTTACTGCACATGCAGGTCTAACCAAGTTTCAGCGAAGTAAGCCGCGATAGCTGTTTAAAGTATTTTACGCACGAGTTATCACCAACGCTCAAAAAGAGTAAATAAACAATATTTGTGAAATCAGGTAGATAGAATGTGAATTACTCCATATTAGCTGTTCTTGGAATTTTTGTCATTTCGATATTTTCTGTGTCTAGTTTGGCAAATGCTGAAACGAGTGCAAAAAGCACAAATTTTGAAAAAACCACACTAGTCGAATTTGTAAACAATGACTCGACAGAAATCCAAACTGTAAGGATGTGGCTCGGAAAAGATTCCGGCGCGTTCAAATCATTTAAGACCGAGAAGGGCTGGACTGGAACAAAGACACCGCAAGGAGTATTAGTTTTTTCATCTACAGATCCGTTGGGCTCTGGCGAATCAGTAAAATTCGGAATCAAAACGGAAATTGATGGTCCTGGAGTAAACTGGAAGGTATTAGATATTGCAGGAAACGAGATTTCTGTTGGAAAAACACTGCCAAGCGAAATATCATCCCCCCCACCGCCAAACAACGACGGTAACATCCAATCACCAAAAATGAATGATGCGACATTCAAAGTAATTCCAGAATCTCCAAAGACTGGCGACAGCATCAGAATTGTAGGTGATGGATTCCCACCAAACACAACATTCCAATTTACAATTGATGATCAACGACTAGAAGATCTGCAGACTGATGAAAAAGGCCACATTATTGGAACTGCCAAAATCCCCCTTACAAAACAAGCGGACCGAGTTGATCTATCACTAGTAGATGACCAGGGAAACAAAAAAACAATCAGCATAAGAATTGCGCAAGCAGAACAAACGGCGGCACCACCAATGACGAAAAAAATCACAGTTGATCAATTTACCTCAATAGTAGAGCCTGGGCAAAAGGTGTCTGTTAATGGAACCGGCAAGCCCGGATCTTCAGTCAAAATTACTACAAAAGATCCAGTAGGTACCAAACTATACGAAGTAGTAGTTCAAGTCGATAACCAAGGGAACTGGTCACATGTGACAATAGTTCCGCTTGATGCGCCAATCGGTACAAGACAGGTTGATTTCAGCGACGGCTTGGACACCATTACGAAATCATTTAGCGTTTCAATATCAAAGACAATCAACATTAGTCCATCTGCAATCAAATACAACCCAGGAGACAAATTCATCTTTAATGGAACCGCAAAGCCAAGTCAATTGCTTCAAATTGTAGTTAATGATCCAATTGGAAAAGAGATCTTTTCTGACATATTAGAGCTCGATGAATCAGGCACGATAAGCTTTGAGTACCAAACCACAGCCACATCCACCAAAGGAACCTATGCCATAATTGCAACACAGGGAGGTGAAACAGAGATCATACGAGTAGGCTTGGGAGAGCTACCCAGTCCACAAATCATTGCCAAGTTCAACAAGCTGAACTATGCGTCATCTGAGACTGCAAAGATCGCAATTGTAGGCCCAGCCAAATCAACGATTTCGATTTTAATTATTGACCCAGGAGATAAGGTTAAGCTGACAGAAAGTGTGACCTTGGGCCTGGATGGAAGTAGAGTACATGACTTAGTCCTTGATGGATACAAATCAGGAGTATACACTGCAGTTATCAAACATACTCAATCGCAGGCCCAATTGGTATTTTCTGTTGGATTGCAAACAACATCAGGCCCAATCTCAATGCAAGTTACAAAACAAGATTACAAACCAGGAGACAGCGTTCTTGTTTTAGGTTCTACCAATCCAAATGCACTCTTGAATTTGGAAATGTCTGATCTTGATGGAAAGATACTCAAGCAAAAAGATATCTTTTCAGATAAAGAGGGTAAATTCTCAGAAGGTACATTCAGAGTGCCAAGTGATGCAAAACAAGGATCATGGATGATAAAGGCAAAAAGCGGTGCAAATTATGCAGAGGCAAAATTCACAGTGTCTGGAACCACGGCAAAGGCATTCGCAATCAAAACAGACAAAACCACAGCGTATCGCGGAGGGGATCTCATGACGATATCTGGCACCGGTGGAGGAAAGACCCAAACCACAGTGATCAAAATACTCGATGCATCAAATAACCAGATCACGGAGCTTACCATGAGCTCAACTAAGGATGGAAGCTTCCAAACAATTTGGCCTGTTCCAACAAGTATTGGATCTGGTAAATACAGTATAAAGGTCACAATCGGCGCAGAAACTGCAGAGACAACATTTGATTTACAATAACGCAAAAAATTAGGAACCCTTTTTATTACTCTGCCAAACCCACAAATTTGTGAATCTACAAAACATAATCACAGAATATCCAGATTTTCCAAAAAAAGGAATTTTATTTAGAGACATTAGTCCAATTTTAAAAAATCCATCAGCAATGTCACATTGTGTAGACGAATTTGCAAAACACTATCACGTAAATGATGTAGACATTTTTGCAGGAATTGAATCTCGTGGCTTTCCAATTGCTTGTGCTATGGCTCTACGATACAACAAAGGCATGATAATGATAAGAAAACAAGGAAAATTGCCAGGTGCCACAGTCAAGAGATCATACACGATAGAATACGGCAAGGCAACAATGGAGATTCAAAAAAATGCAATCAGCAAAGATCAAAAAGTAGTGATTTGTGATGACCTACTAGCGACTGGCGGTACTGCAAAAGCCGCGGCCGAGCTAGTTGAACGCATAGGTGGACAAGTAGCAGGTTTCGCATTTGTTGTAGAGCTAACAGATCTTGATGGAATAAAAAAGATTTCAAAATACAAAACAGAATCCTTGGTGAAATACTAGTGGAGCAAGCAGACATTGGAATCTTTGGAGGCACTGGGATTTATGATTCTGGTCTCTTGACAGAGGCAAAAGAAATTACAGTCGACACACCATATGGCAAACCATCCGATTCCGTTACAGTTGGAATGTTCAAAGGCAAAAAAGTTGCATTTATGCCACGACATGGAAAAAAACACACCATACCACCACATCTGATAAACTATAGAGCAAATATTTGGGCATTCAAAGAAATGGGAATAAAGCGAATCATTGCACCATCCGCAGTAGGAAGCCTCAAAGAAGAGTTTGCTCCAGGACATTTTGTCTTGCCAAACCAGTTTATTGATTACACAAAATCACGCAGAGGAACATTTTCTGAAGAGGGCAGAGTGATTCACATCTCAGTTGCAGATCCATTTTGTCCTGAGCTTCAATCAGCAATCCTTCAAGCAGCAAAAACACAAAATATTTCATTGCACAAAAACTGTACCTACGTCTGCATAGAAGGTCCAAGGTTTTCAACAAAAGCAGAGTCAAGATTTTACAAATCAACTGGCGCAGACATTATTGGTATGACACTTGTGCCAGAGTGTCAGCTTGCAAGAGAGGCCCAGATCTGCTATGCATCAATTTCTACGGTAACTGATTATGATGTTTGGGCCGAAAAGCCAGTTACTGCAAAAGAGGTAATTGAAACCCTTCACAAAAATGTAGAAAACACAAAACGACTACTTACGTCTATACCAGACGCAATACCGGAACATAGAGGATGTTCTTGTGCTAAAGCACTGGCGGAAGCAGAATTCTAAGAATCAGCAAACGATTCTCTGCTTAATCCTTCAGGTAATGTGATATTGCCAGAAACAAGATTTCTTTGCAAGACGTCAATTACTTCATTTGCGTCATAGCCCAGTTTTTGCAGTGCTTTCTCGGTTGTTTTTGATATTTTTGCGCCAATGTTATGCCCCCCAATTCTTCCAAAGGCTATTGCGGAAAACTTGAATGTATTCTCATTTATGGTAAAGGTACCGGTTATTTTGGCTGCCATTGCAGCGCCTTTTACATTTTTCACATTAACAAGAACATCCAATTTTTCCACCTAGATTTCTATTGCTTTGTTGACATTATCATCTATTAGAAAACTAGCGTGGTGCGGATCATTGACTTTGAAATCATTGATTTGAATCTCGAGGATTTTGTCGTCTGGGTTTTCAACTTTTAGAATTCCATTTTGCTTTAGACGTACAAGCTTCCATCTGTCTTTTCCTTTGAATAATTTTCGTACAAGAACTGCCCATTTTTCGTCAGGATCTATCTTTGGCATTCCAACATAGTCCACGATGGAGTCAATTCCTAGTTGCTTTTCTTCACAGAATTTTTTTTTGCAAATCGCGCATCGCCAAATGTCTACAGAGCCTATTGTTCGCTCATCGATATTTATGTTTGTGACACCAAGGTAAACTATTTGGTGTTTACAGGTTTCTGTGTCGTGACTCATTGCATCTTCGCGCAAAAAGGTACTATTTAGTCCTTGCACGATCATAATAGATTTCCAAGGCAACGCCAATGTTGTCGACAATTAGATTTTTTTTAAATTCAATGTTTTCACGATTACACATTTTTCTATACATGTTCACTGCAGTGAATCTTGGATGCATCGCCTCAAATTCTGTCTCTGATATGTCAATGAATCCACCAAGAGCCACAAGATTTTTTGCAGTTTTAATCGCATCGTCATTATTCAATCCCAGCTCTGTTGCAATTTGGTTGATACTCATCTTGCCTTTTGTAGTGATAAGCAAAAAGACCTTTGCCTCAACTGGACTCAGTTTGACTTCATTGACTAGATCACGCTCTATATTATCCAAATTCAATGTAATGTATCATTGAGATGAATAATTAAATTTGAATAATCTAGACAGGCCTGATCTTGAATAGTTTTTTTGATATCTTGAGTGAAAATCCCATCCCAATGAAATGAACTGCAATCCCAATTATGAGTGAGATTATTTTATCACCAGTAATAACCCAAGATGCAAAAAATGCGACAAGTGATGGTATGGTGATTATTGCTCCAATAATTGAGCCTTTTAGGAATATGCCTTTTGCTGGGCTAGGTCTGTTTTTGTCCACAAGTGTGTTTTTTGTACGCTATAATAAAAATCAAGATTTGACAAAACGCACGATCACTGTTTCAAACAAGCTGACCATGTTTACTGTTTCCTTACCAGTCTATAAGCTCAAAACGCCATAGTTGCTTTATATTTAGTAAAACGCAACTGTATGAAGTTGGCAAGCTACAAAAGATCTTACTCTAATGAACAGTCGATTAATTTCATAATTCCAATTATGATAATTTTGTTTCTAGGTATAGTGTACATCATGTCTTTGCGGTATGGACAAGGAGCTGTCAGCTTTATTCTCATAGGAATTGCGGCTGCCACCATGATTTACTGGGGTTTTGTAATCAAAAAAATGACAAAGACTGAAAAACCCAAGTACACTGCTCGTGAGGCCGATAGTAAGAACTGGGTTTATGACGTCATCAAGGGAGAAAATGAAATCGTCTTTGTGGCAGAAGTTCCAGGACCAGATGACAAAATAATGGTAAGGCTAGTCGAAGGAGTCCTGTATATTCGTGGCTCTGGCAATTTTTCCAAAGAAGTTCCAGTTGAAGGATCTTCTGGAATGCAGATTTCTGATTTCAAGTACAGAAACGGTGTTCTCACATTACGAATTGGTAAAGTTACAGAGACTTAGCTAGTTATAGTTTTTCAGGCAAGTACTTGTCTGTGATATTTGTTAGTCCATATTTCGAGAAGGCCTCTAGTTCCGCCTTTCTTTTTATTTTGAGAAATATCTCTAGCTCTTTTTTCCAGATTCCTTCTTGGTATCGTGGATCTTTTTGCAAGTCATAGATTCTTTTAATGTCAGATTCGGTCATTGGAATTGTTGGTAGTTTGTACTTTTCAATGTCTGATGCCCATACACCAACCCATTTTGCATCGGGAACCGTGAGCTCCCTTAGATGGGCAGCGTTTGCGGAGCCAGACTTTATGACCATTGCAATGTGTTCTCCATAGACATCTCCATCGGTCAATATGACTACTGGGAGTTTCATCTGAGTGTGTAATCTTTTTAGCAAATGTCTAGTTGAGCGAGGAGCTTGGCCTGCAGTATCAATGATTATTGCTTTGAATTTTTTGTCCACTTTTTCTTCAACAAATCTAGTGAAAAGACCGCCTTTTTCGATTGCAATTACAAGTTCTGCGCTAGTATCTACCAGTTCAGCGCTGCTAAGACTTGGTCCAATCAAATATCCATCAGGATGGTCAGATAGGTTAGTTCTTCTTCCCTCGTATCCAGGTACTGTGTACTCAATAGTCAAATCACCAAAGACGCTGCTTCGCTCTTCTGGAAATATATGAAAGTCTTCCCTAGGCCTTGCAAGCACTGCTTCTAGGTCAACTATGATATTATCAGATTCTGGCTGGTCTTCAAAATCAATTTCAAATGCCTGAGATGAATAATAAATATCTCTCAATGTGGATGATTTTTTTTCTTGTACAAGTCTGTTTGCAAAAAAGGCAAGCCAAATCAATTGAGTAAAGGAGCGGAGTTGTGCCATGTTTCTCGAGCTTCGAAGGCCTGCTGCTTTTCCGAGTATGTATTGGCGAAGTTTTTTATCATAGACGATGTTGCTGACGGATCTGCTTGGAACATAGAATTGTGGGAACTGGCCTTTATCCAAGTCACTGTAGATCTTTGTTCCTTCCATTTTGAGCAAGTCCATTAGTGAGTCGCGCTTTGCTGTCGCGACTTTTTCTGCATTACTCTTTGGTTTCGACATTTGTACTCAAGTCCTTGGTTATCTTTTTGTAGTCAGGCTCTTTATTTTTTCCTGCTAGTTCTGTTGCAAATTGCGCAATTAATGGAAGATATTTTTGATATAAGTTGCTTCGCTTCTTTTCAGCTTCTGCAAGGCCTCGTTTTGACATGTATGCAGAAAGCTTTCTTAACAAAAACTGTAGTGCAAGTCTTAGCTCTTTTTCAATTTCTGGCCTGTCTGCCACATTTTCTTTGCCTACTGTCTTGTATGGAATTCTAGTTGAACAAATGTGACTCACTATGACAAGTGGTGAGTCATTTTTTATCTTATATCGGCCCCAATCCGTTTCATTTACTACTTGGAGAACAACGTCACTTCCTTCATCGTATAATAACGGAATTCTGTTTGCAAATCTAAACACGTTGATTTTTCCAGATGGGATTTCTCCCCCATACGCAACTCCCATTTCTATTACAAAGGGAAACCCAGAATATGCAGATGCACTTCTTTGTATGACCTCATAAAAGTCAGGCTTGAAAAACTGCTGGATTCCCTTGCGCAGTGGCTCCTCGCCTAATGGCGCCAAGCAACTAGGGTCAGGTGAAAGAAAGTCCTCATATCGTTGAAGTGAATCGCTCAGCTGGACTAGCTCATCATTTGTAAATGATCCTATTCGCTTTTCTGGTTTAAGGTTTGCAAATTCTGAAAACTTGACTGCGGTTGATGGTCCAATACGCTGAAATCTCTTTGTAAGAAATGTTGTAAGGGATTCTCCTGCAACAGTATTTGCAAGCTGTTTGTAGTATGTACTTGATTTTGGCATGTCCACCATCACGGATTTTGATTCTCCAAAATCCCAGTAGGTTAGATGTTTGTGTACTAAGTCTACATCATCAATTCTGATTTTCATTACTTTATCAAAGTCCATTTGCAAAAATGACATTAGTGCAACTATGACACGGACAGGTCGTGATAGAGATGCCCATTTTTTTTCTGCTCGCTGCATAATTCCTTCAAAGTTTAGATTCTTTTTTGCAAGTCCCAATTCTTTGCGTACTTTTTCTATCATGGTGTTGTCCAGTGTTGGAATTTCATAATGAGTGTCAACTATCATTCGACGTATTGTTTCAACATCAACACCATGTGGATGCGGTTTGATTATGGTTGGCGGGGCAGGCATCATATCTACAATTCTTTTGTAGTGAAATCTCTCACCCTTGGGATCATCAAATGTTATTGTTGCGTATGGTGTGATTAGCGATGTCTGGTACACATAGTCTCTAATTTTAGCACCAGCCTTTGAGTAATCACCATCTAGTGTGATGCTAACGTTTAGTCCCTTTTTGTTGGTCTCTCTGGAAGTATGTTTCATGATTACTGGTTTGTTTTTTTGAATGTCAAGCATCATAGAATATTCATGGGAATCCTTGCCATCAACTGAGCTGGATACCACAACTGGCTTGTTTGTTGTAATTTGTCCATACAATATTGCCATTGTTGCGCCAAGGCCAAACATTCCCCTTGCCTGTTTTAGGCCAAATTTAGAGCCATAAAGGACTGTCCCAAATGCCAGTGGGATTTGCTTTGAGTCCATCCCAGGGCCGTTGTCCTTGACTGTTAGGACGTATGGTTTCGGGTCTGGCTTTTCTGGGTCAACTGCCTTGATTATTAGGTGAACATCAGGCAGTATCCCTCTCTGATCACATGCATCTAGTGCATTTTCCACGAATTCTCTCACTGCTGTGTATAGTGAGCGGGTTGGATTGGAAAATCCAGCAAGATCTCTATTTCTATAAAAGAATTCACTTGGCGATATCTGACTAAAAGTTTCCTTAAGAGACATCCTTATCTTCCCACAGCTGCATTCTGTCTAGCTTTTGTTTTCTTTTGTTTGCCTCAAGTTTTCCGTAAACTGAGCCATGTCTACTACCACTAGAAATCGAAGAAATTGCAGATACAGCTAGTTTTATCTGAATTGGTTCGCCAATTATTGAAACTGTTTTTCCATAAACGCAGATATTAGTATTAGTAAGGTTCTCCATGTTTACTCTTGCCCTACCTCCCTCTCCAATTATTCTTCCTTTTATCCTTTCAATTTGTCGTGAGGATTTTCCTGCAAAGTCTCTAAGATCCATTACATGCAAGACATAATCCTCTTTTAATAATTTCATTGCACTTTCGGGCGAAAAGCCGCGACCAATTGCAGTTACTAACTCAGTTGCTTTGAATGGTTGGATCTGACTAACAGATCCATCTGTAATTATTTCGACTTCACCTGTCTCACTGTCGATTTCTAGTTTAACAAAACAGGTTTTTTCAATTTGGGCCTTTACTTTTCCAGCCTTACCAATTAGCGCACCTACCCGGTCTACTGGAATTCTTACTATTTTCTCAAAGCTCATGATATTATTCTAGATAGGATGTCAGTTGGATTTTCAACTGTTAGTCCTCTTTTTGCAAAAAAGTAAGACACATTTTTAATGTCTCTTTCGAGAAAGTTTTGAGTATTTGGGTGCATTGTATCAACTGCGGACCCAAAGTCAAATAGAATCAGGCCGTTTTCTGTTTTAAACACATTATATTCAGAGAGATCACCATGAACTAATTTTGCTTTTTTGTACAAATCTGTGATCATCTGAATTATCTGATGATAATCATTTTCATCTACATTGGTTTCATGAAGAGTAGGTGCAGGAACACCATTTTTTCCTACAAACTCCATCGCAAGCACATTCTTTGAGACATGAATTGGCCTTACCACAGGAAGGCTCTTTTTTGCACATTGTTTGAGATTCCTAAATTCTTTTTGCGCCCAAAGATACACCATGTTTCTTGTTCCCTTTTTTAGACGCAAAAAACGAGGATCTCCGAGTATGTATGGTGCACGCTTTTTGAAGCTCGAAGTAGAAGTAAGGTATACTTTTAGGGCCACGTCATTTCCTTTAGAATCGACTGCCCAAAATAGAACAGATTCCTTCCCTGCTTTTACTATACCGTTCACGTATGAGATTATCTTTTCGTTAATCATTTCATACATTGTAAACATGGTGGATTTATCAAGGACTTGATTGACTACCTTGTTTTTGTTGAATCCATCTTGCGGAGAGCGTCGCTTTTGTTTTGGAAAAATTTTGCTAAATTGAGCATCAAAATCCTCAATGTTTTCAAGCCCGGAAAAATCATCAGATGACAATTTGTTCCATTACATCGTACAATTAGAAATCTTTTGGCAGATGATCATTGGCCTTGAGCCACTCTACCTGGGATAGTGTGAATCTCCATATTATGTCACCACGATCGTCTTGCTTGAAATCCCACGGTGCAAGTATAACAACATCGTTGTCTCTAATCCAAATTCTTCGTTTTAGCTTGCCACGAATTCTTCCGCGTCGAGTTTTTTCATCAGTACATTTAACCAGCACTTGATCACTTCCTAAGAGTTTGATGACTCTGCCCAAAAGCTCACCTTGCTGTGGCAGTTGAATATCTTTTAGCTCACTTTCATTTAGAACCTTACGTTTTCCCAATTACTAAGATGATAGAATTTTTGTATATAATTGTGTGCATTACATTTTGAAAACAATCAAAAATGGAATATTATCAATTGTTTTGACACCTTGTCTTGAGCCAATTTGTAGATTGATTGACATTTCAATTGTTTGTTTTCCAACTAGATTTAGAATGGAGCTATTTTTCATTAGCACTTCCGCTTCAGCTTTTTCCACTAGTCTTTGTCCATAGTAGCTTTGACTGATGTTGATTTGTACATTACCATTTTTGATTACTCGCCCAAGCAATTCCTCATCGCACATGTTAAGCATGTTGCTGCTTTGATAATTTGATGTTCTAACAAAGAATCGCATTATGCGTATTTACCTTTAAGTGATGATTTTGCACCGCATGCTTCGCAGACCAAAAATGTAATTCTGTTTTCCCTCTCTACTTTAGTATCAGGACTCTTGCATGTTGGACATTCAAGATAATCTTTAACATAGATTGAAAGTAGACTTACAAAGTCATGGGGCTCTCTCCGCCCAACAAAGATTGCCTTGTCACCGCTTCTTTCTGCAGGTGTTGCAAATTCCTTAGCTAGGTATTGTAAGACCTTATCTGGATCTCGCCGTAGTTTTTTTGCAAAATCCAGGAAGTTTCTCAAAATAGTGCGCTGGCCTTCCCACATCACGTCAGGTGATGGAAGCTCAAATCTTTCACCAGTATCGGTTTTTTTTACAGAAACTTTGTCTTGAATTCTCTTTAGGAGCTTTTCATAGTCGGATTTAGTCAATATGACGCATAGACTAGTCTGCCTATATGAGCTTAAGTCAAAAAGAAAGAGTGGTTTAGCTTAAGGAGCGCCGATTCTAAAGACGTTAGTTCCACATTTTGGGCAAACGCCTTTTACAGCTGGACGACCATTCTTTAGCTTTG
>JBQTIZ010000038.1:0-2738 GCA_052387615.1 Candidatus Nitrosotenuis sp.
AACGTAACACTTGGTTTGCCAAGACTAATCGAATTGGTAGATGCAAGGAAAAAACCGGTCACACCAACAATGGATATCTACCTAGAACCGAAATACCAAAAATCAAGAGAAAAGGCAATTGAGGTAGCACGAAACACACTGCAAACCAAAGTTTCTGTACTAATTGAAAATGTGGATACGGATTATGCACCACAAATCACACTGGATCTCAGCTCATCCGGTCTTGCACAAAGAGGATGCACTGTAGAAGAAGTAGAAACAGCGCTGTCATCCAATAAGAAATTCAAACTGGAAACAAGTGGTAATACACTCACACTAACTTTGGCAGAAGAATCTGATGCGCCAACAGTTATCGCAATTAGAAACAAAGTTCTCAATACCATAGTCAAAGGAGTTCCGGACATCACACGTGTCACAGTAGCACAAAAAGACGATGAATGGGTCATCCAGACAACTGGCTCCAATCTAGCAAAGGTCTTGGAAATTGATGGCATTGATAAAAGAAATGTCAGAACAAATAATGTCTTTGAGATAGCAGCAACACTCGGCATCGAGGCTGCAAGAAACGCACTAATCAATGAGCTAAGCACTACACTAGAAGACCAAGGTCTTGAAGTTGACTCTAGGTACATCATGCTAGTATCCGATATGATGTGTTCTCGTGGATACCTACAGCAAATTGGACGACATGGAATTGCAGGAACGAAAGACAGCGTTTTGGCACGAGCTGCATTCGAAATCACAGTTCCAACCATTGCAGATGCTGCACTTACTGGTGAGATTGAAGAGCTCAAGGGTGTAACTGAGAACGTAATTGTTGGTTCTAACATTCCAGTTGGTTCTGGAACAGTGGACTTGTACATGCAAGTCTCAAAGAATTAATCCTTCGTTATCTTCAAAAGTCAGCATAGTTTTGTTATGTCTAGTTGCTAGAATTATTCACAATACTGCTTTTGATAACTGGTGCATTTGCAGAACAAATACCTGACTATGACAAACCATATGCTCCAATTTATCTGGACAAAAAAATCTACAGCTGGACTGACAAAGTAAGAATCACAATTGCAGCACCCGCGTGGAATGCAAATGAATATGGCATTGATTCAATTGGAGATGATTCGGATCACCCAATCAAGATTTCGACTCCCTCTCATTCTTTGGACATGTATGAATTGACGGAAACTTCACCAAACAGCGGGATTTTAGCAGGAGAAATAACACTGACTGGATTCTCACACGATGTAAATGGTGATGGACTAGATGATACTATGCCACGAACTAGTGGTAATGGCCCAAATGGTGGATTTTTGGAAATAGATCGAGACGATGGCATCACACTATCATTTGAATTTGCAGATGGAGTAGTTCTGACAAAATCTGCACGGATTAGCTGGAATGTTGGCCAAGTTGAATTTTCAAATTTCAATTATCTTAAAGATGATAATGTTATAGTACGAGTAATAGATCCTGACATGAATCTCAATCCTGAAACTCTGGATAATGTGGAGCTTGATGTATTGTCCGACTCTGATTCTGCAGGAACCACTGTGGTTGCAACAGAAACAGATGACGAATCAGGGGTCTTTGAGGTAACCATGATCTTGACACAAAACGATGATTCCTCTGGAAATAGACTGCGTGCATTACCGAGTGATGGTATAACTGTAATTTACAGAGACAGAACACTTCCCATTCCATACTCTATACAAGACGAATTGGATGTAATTGCAAGATCACTAGTTGACTCTAATTTCCCAAACAATAGCAGAATTGCCATTAATGAAATCTATTTGGTAGACTCGGATGGAAAAGAGATCAATTTCCCAAAACAAAATCAACAATTGCAAATCGTAACACAAATCCAAAATCTACAAGGTTATTCACAAGACTTTACTAATATTATACAAATCACTGATGAATCTGGAACCATAGCTTCACTTTCTTGGATTATAGGAAGCCTAAATGAAATGCAACAATTTGACATATCGCAGTCTTGGACTCCAAAACAAAAGGGACAATACACGATCGAGGCATTTGTTTGGAAAACATTTGATAATGCAACACCTCTATCTGAGACTAGAACTCAAACCATTACAGTGAAATAATCACATCATCGTACCAAGAATCTTATACTCTATCAATCATTCTCAAAAACATGGCTAAAGCAACACTGTCAATCATTTTGACAGTAAGCATATTGTTGTCTGCCGCATTTTTTACTTCGTTTAGTATGGTGGAGTCAGCTGATGCTCTAAAGGCAAAAGGCTCACCACAAACCCAAGGTGCAAAATCCTTCGGTTCAAAAACATCAAGCAAAATTTGCGGTGACAAGTTGTGCAAAGATGTAAAAAAACAATCTGTGAAATCTGATTCAAAAACAGAGCCGACTGAATCAAAACCGGTTGCATGCACTAAGGAATACATGCCAGTCTGCGGAATTGATGGCAAAACATATGGCAACATGTGTACTATGAATGCCGCAGGAGCAGAGCTTGCTTACAAAGGTGAATGCAAGTCTATGGAAGAAAAACCACAGACAAAACCAATGGAAACCCCATCAGTAGAGCCAAAACCAACGATGCACGCACTAATCATTGCATCAAAGACGGTGACATCTGTACAGGACCCAGGTCTTGGACACGAATCACACCAGCTTGCAATCGTATTGGCACCGTCTGAAAAACCGTACAGTGGGATGCTAACATATTCTGCATCAGAACCAGTACAGCTAGTGGCAT
>JBQTIZ010000039.1:0-54667 GCA_052387615.1 Candidatus Nitrosotenuis sp.
AGATGTTAAGAGAAATCAGGGATGGCATCCTCTTTAATACAAATTCAGGAACTGCCTTCATGGCAGGCTTTAACGAGTTTTACTATGCATTTAGCCCGGCAGTAGCTGATCTGGAAAGGCAAAACCCCGTATTCAGGGAAGCAGTCAAAGGCATGATAACCCCAATGCTTTCTACCCTGTCAATTCTTAATTATGTCGATATTGATTCAGAGCAAGAAATGTTAGGATATGGAATTGGTGTGATATTATTGAATATGGCAATGTATTTTGTTGTACCTGCAATAGTTATTATCAAAATAAAAAATAGATTTTGGGGCTAGTGCAAAAATCTCGGAATCTTTCTTGCAATATGCGCAATGGAAATTCTTCCTGGACCCATAGTTATGATAGATAGATTTGCTGCAAGCAAAATCAAATCCAACTCGTATGCTCCTTGTCCTGTGAGGTTTGCTGCCTTTTTGACGTGGAAGATTGCGCCAAGCATTATGATTGACAACAATGAGGAAGAGACTCTACTCAGAACTCCAATGACTAGCAGAATTCCCGGGACAATTTCGGCAAGAGCGACCAATGGAGCCATTTCTGCCGGCAAGCCAAGATTTGCTAAAAAGCCTTCAAAATCTGGATTGGCAGTCTTACCAATTCCATGCACTAGAAAGATGACGCCAACAGCTAGTCTGATACCTAGATGAGTGATGTCATTTAACTTTCCTTCTTTGATGTTAGCTTCCATTGATTTGATCGGCCGTTGACGATATAATAAAAGGTACTACCAAATTAGTATTGAGAATTTGGTTAGCTCATCATCATCTATAGAATACAAAAAGAAAATGATCAAAACTTGGAATGAAATTGCACCCCGATATCATAAAAGATGGGCGGGGAAGAGCGTTGGGCCGTTCCAGAGCACACAAAAACTGGTTCAGGTGGCAAAACTACGTCCTGGTTATTTTGTACTTGATTTGGCGTGTGGAACAGGCGCAGTAACAAGAGAAATTCTAAGGAAAATAGGAAAATCAGGATATGTGGTTGGAGTTGATAGCTCAAGTATAGCGCTACAAATTGCAAAAAGATCAATCAAAGCAAAAAATGCTGATTTTGCCATATTTGATGCAGAAAAATTTGATTTTAATCAGAAATTTGATGTTATAACATGTCAGTACGCTTTGTTCTTTTTTCCAAATACCATGAAAGCACTATCAAACATAAAAAAATCTCTGAAAAAAAATGCTACACTTGCTATTGCGACTCATGGCGCGGGAAACACAGTTCCGTATTTTTCCAGCATTTTAGACTCTGTACAAAAATTTATCCCAGATTATATACAATCAGGTGCCCCAGATTTAGACAGATTTGGGACGAAGGTAGGCCTCAAAAAAGTAATCGCAAAGGCCGGATTTTCACGTATCACAATACGAGAATACAAATTCTGGTACAGCCCTGGAACATTCTCAAAATACTGGTCTGAGTATCTCAAATATTTGGCAAAACCGCTAAAAGAAAAGCTAGACAAGCTTTCACCAAAACAAAAAACAGAGCTAAGAGAAGCAATACGAAAGAAAACCATACCATATACTAAAAATGGTATTATCAAATTTCCTTGGAAAGTTTTGGTACTGTATGCAAAGAAATTATAACAAAAATTGTTGGAAATTGTCCCCAACTTTTATTGCAATCATAATTAGGTGTATATCTGTACAAAATGATCATTCCACTCATAGTTACCTGTGAGAAAAACTAATGAAACGACGATAGTTAGGAGTAATCGACTAGAGTACAACCAATTCTTTGGTAAATCTGTGCATGTTGATTGGTTTTTGTTGCACAATCACAGAGTCTTCAATTCGCACGCCAAACTTGTTTGGGATGTAAACTCCCGGTTCCACCGTGATCGCCATATTTTTTCGCAGAATGGTTGTGCTTTTTTGCGATATTGTTGGGAATTCGTGAACCTCAAGGCCTATGCCATGGCCAGTAGAATGGATGAAATATTTTCCGTAATTATTTTCACTGATGTAGTTTCTGCATGCCTCATCCACACTTTTGCATGAAACATTTGGTTTGACAGCTGCCAGACCTATTTTTTGTGATTCTTTAACAACCTCGTAAGCTTGTTTTGCCTGATCAGATATTTTCCCAAGGCCAAAGGTTCGGGTCGCATCACTAACATATCCTTTATAGCGTAATGTCAAGTCCACCACAATTAGATCACCACTTGCAAATCTTCGATTTGTTACTTGCGCATGTGGTAGTGCACCATTTGGACCTCCCGCTATAATTAATGGATTCCAAGTAGAACGATATCCCGTGCTGAACATATCTTGCTCCATTGCAAATGCCATGAGTTTTGCTTGCAGTTCAGATTCTCTAACGCCTTTTACAATTTTCTTTGTACATAAGTCATACATATCGTCTAGGATTTTTGATGCCTTTTTGAGAATTACAATTTCGGATTCATCTTTTATTTCGCGTGCACGATAAAATGGATCGGTTGAATGCTTTATGGTGGGTATAGATTTTTTGAGCAATTCCATGGCGTCATAGTTCTGACAGTCAGTGCAAATTTTTTTGCCATTGACTTTTGAAACCAATTTTGACAACAAGCCGACACCCCGCTCTGATGTTATCACATTACAGTCGATTGCATCATCTTTTGCGCGTCCAACCTCTAACTCTGGCGCAATTATTGCGGCGGACCCATTTTTTTCCAAAACTCCGATCGCTTCACCCCAAAAACCAGTCAGATAAAACAAGTTTTCTGGCTCAAAGCACACAAGCGTGTCACAACCGATTTTTTGTGCATACTTTAGGAGCGTTTTTCGGCGCTGCTTCATGCGTGTTTTGCTGTATAGTGATGAATTAATCTTTGTTGGAACATTTGTATACTGGAAAACGAAATTTTGTCTAGTTGGAAGAAAAGAAAAAAGTAGTAGCATTGCTCTCTGGAGGCCTTGACAGTCAGCTAGCTGTCAAGATGATGCAAAAGCAGGGCTTTGAGGTTTCTGCAGTTGCGATCAAGACCCCATTCTGCGATTTTGATTGCGGTCGTGGCTGTGGATTTGAGATTCGTGAGCGTGCAGACTCACTAAATGTTAATCTAAAAACAGTTTATCTTGGTGATGAATATATCGAGATGCTAAAACATCCGAAGTACGGATTTGGTTCAGGAATGAACCCATGCATTGACTGTCGTTCAATGATGTTCAAGGCTGCAAAAAAACACATGGACGAAATTGGTGCCGAATTTATCATATCGGGTGAGGTTTTAGGCCAAAGGCCAATGAGTCAGCATGGGCCTGCCTTGCGCACCATAGAAAAAGAATCTGGTCTTGAAGGTTACATTGTTCGACCACTCTCTGCTGCATTACTTCCAAAAACTATTCCAGAAGGAAATGGTTTGATCAAGCGAGAAGACCTTGGAAAAATCAGGGGGCGTACAAGAAGAATGCAGCTTGATATGGCAAAAGAATTTGGAATTGAAAATCCTCCAAACGCTGGAGGGGGGTGTCTACTAACTGATCCTGCATTTGGTTTACGAGCAAAAGACTTGTTTGCACATGTAGAAACCCCAACTGTAAATGACATTGATCTACTAAAGATTGGCAGACATTTTAGATTAGATGAAAAAACAAAACTAATTGTTGGTAGAAACAAGGATGAAAATGATGTAATCAAAGCACTGGCACTGCCAAATGATTTGCTGTTTTCTGCCAAAGATCACATGGGTCCAGTCTCCATACTTCGTGGAGAAAATTTAGAAAATCACAAAATGCTTTGTGCATCAGTAACACTACGATATTCTGATGCGCCAAAAGAAACAGAGCAAACAGTGATTCTACAACGTGGTGAACAAAAATCAGAACTTGCAGCAAAGAGTGCCACTGAGACTGATTATATTCACTTTAGGGTCTAGGAACAAAACTGGACATTTGTGCGTAATTTTTTACGAAAGACTTTTTGAGGGAGTATTTACGAAATATAGTGTTAGCAATGCAAAAAACGGAGAGCCCAACTTATCTTAAAGCCATCACAATTCGTGATCAGAGCGACATTCACTCTATCAAAGATGACATGAAAAAAAATATGATCTTGATTTTGCGAGTTACACCGCTAGCACAAAAAAATGTTGAGCAGCTCCGAAAACTAGTTGAAGAGTTGTATGCACAAGCAAAAAACTTCAATGCCGATATTGCAAGACTTGGTGAGGAACGGATCATTGTTACACCACCAGGTGTAAAAATCTGGAAACCAGAATACGATCTGAAATAATATTAAAACTCCGCGCATAATTTCTACGTCCTCTTAATATCAAATCATCTGAGAAAATTTTTACAATGCATCGGATGTTTTTAGCTGGACTAGTAGTTTTTGCATCACTAGCCGTACCTTTTGCATTTGCAGAAGCTGATCCAACCAAAATAATCTCAGAATGTGAAACCATCTACCCTGAACTTGAAACACTTGGGAAAACAAAGTTCTTGCAGAGATATGCATACCATTCAAACATTAGAAGTTGTATTACTCTATACAATGACATTATTTGGTTTTCAGATGACTCTGATCGCACAGATCGCCTGATCGCATTACTGGGCGAGCCGATCATGCAAAAACAAATTCGCGATCGCTATGAACAGACCGTAAACATACCTTCATGGATAAAAAATGATGCAATGCGCTGGCAACAAGGAAAAGAACATGATAACATCTTCTCGTATGGAATTAGGTTCATGATAAAGTCCAAAATGATTGATGCACCGATCACACTATCCGATCAGGTTAGATGCGCCTCAGACCAGATCTGTGTTTCAAAAAATAACTACATCAAATATTCTATAAAAGATAGTAAAAGCACAGACGTCACAAATCTGATTCATACATTTGGTACGTCAGGCAGCACAATTGCGATCAGCTCAGTGGAAACAACAAGGGAGGAAAAAAAACCCGATAACTTCCACATTGATTCTGATGGACTAGTGGATCATACCAAGAAATACTATCGATTTGTGCACAAAATTCCGTCTGAGTTAGGCACTACAATTAACTCTGAATACCAAATCAAGACTACTAGCGCGATAATCTTTCCATTCAAGAATCAACAAAGAGACGCAGTAATTGCTTGGGACAAGACAAGGCAATACCAGGAGGTAATTGACAAGAATACAGGAATACTCCTTTCTGCAAAGCATCATGACAGGATCAAAAAGACAGAATGGACTGCCGAGCTTACAGATACCAATGCATTTTCTGAGGAAATTAAGATTCAGTATGATGAGATGAGAATTCCTTCGTGGTTCAAAGCCCCAGTAAAATGGTGGGCTGAAGGCAAAATACCCGACTCTGAATACATTAGCAGCATCAACTACTTGCTAAAAAATAACATCATGCAGATCTAGTTTTTAACAATAAATACAAAATCAGGCCAAACTAGACAATGGTCATATCACGTTCTGAGAAAATAGAATGATGTCAGATACTCCGAAAAGCTTGTTGCCAAAATTTTTTAATGACACCGCAAAAACCTATGACAGAATCGTCAAGTACACAACATTTGGGAAAGATAGTTTTTGGAAAAGCCAGATAATAAAACAAATCCCAAATACATCTGATATCTTGGAGCTTGCGTGCGGAACAGGCATTCTGACTTTGCAAATCACTCAAAAATTTCCAAATTCTAGAATTGTAGGAGTAGATATTACCAAAAGCTATCTAGACATCGCAGAGAAAAAGCTTGGTTCCTCCAAAAACATTTCATTTGTATATCAAGATGCTGAGACACTTGAGCTGGAACAAAAATTTGATTGCATTGTATCCTCATACATACCAAAGTATTGTGATCCTAAAACACTAATTCCAAACTGCATTAGACATCTCAAATCGGGAGGGAAGATAATTCTACATGATTTTACTTTTCCTCAAAATAGATTTACTGGGTTTTTTTGGAATTTACATTTTATGGTTTTAGGCGTTATTGGCAATTTCATCCCAGAATGGAAACAAGCATTTACTAAACTGCCAAGCCTTATCCAGTCCAGCACATGGACAAATGACTACAAAAAAGAATTACAGAAGAATGGATTTGATGTGACGATCAAATACTTTACATGGAATTGTTGTGCGATAATGTCTGGAATTAAAATCTAAAAATAATATTTTGCAACAAAAAATATCACAGTTCCAATTAATACTGCTAAAGTTATGATTTTGAGAATGATCTCTTTTCTCTTGATTTGTATGGGATTACCAAAACTTTGCGTAAGCTCTTTGTATTTGCGCGACGTGATTATCAAAACATAGGTTATACACGCGGACACTCCACAAACAATCACACTCTCAAAAGATATTGAATTTGTCTGAATTACTGAACCTGCAAGAACTGGCAATATACCCCACGATAAAACAGTCGATGAATTGTTGTGGAATTTTCCACCAAATAATTCCAGATTATATGCAAACAGGAAAAACCCCTCTGCTATTCCTATTGGAAACAACAATGGCGAATCCAAAAACGCATAGTACAATCCAATAGTAAATGCGATACCTAATGCAACCATTGCTATTGCCAAAATTTTTCGCTTTGGTAGACTTCCCCATGGTCTTGTTGTACCTCCAACCGCATCAAGACAGTGTGCAGAAACACCAACAGAAAGAAAATAAACCGTGCATATTGCAACAAGGCGTTCAAGTTCAAAATCACTTGCAAGTGAGCCCCATACAGCAAAAGATGTTACAATAGCAGTGTATGGCAAAAATAAAATTCCAACTCCCACTCTAAAGTTTCTTGGGCCAAATTTTGGAACAAACCATTCCGAGGTTCTGTCTTTTTGCACATGATCAAACAGTAATCATTGCATATATACTCGGTCACAAGTACATCTGATTTTATATTCAAAACTACAAAATAGGATTATGCCAAGCTATCAGAAATTTATAAAAAAAGGAATCAACGAATCGCTTTCCTACGTTCCATTTCATAGTAGAGCTCCAATTAAACGCCTTTCAATGTCGAGCAAAACCTTGATTCCACAAACAAAAACACACATCGCTGTTCATTTTGTTAACGCTAAAGGAAAATCAATTCCAGAATACAGCAAACTACACAAACATAATTCTGATGAAATCAATCTAATTTTATCAGAAAATGACAAGCTTGTATATGAAATTCAACTTGAAGATGAAATCTACAAAGTATCCTCACCGTCAACCGTCTTTATTCCAAAGAATACAAAACATAGGGCCAAAGTTTTGTCCGGTAGGGGAATTTTTGTATGTATCATAAAATCAAACAAATACAAATCATCATGATGGGGTGAATCAGATGGATGAAAAAATTTCGGCTGTGCTAGAAAGGCTGGAAAAACAAGAAAGATTTGAGCAAGAAAACTATGACTTGATACCCCATTCGGAAAAAATGCTTGCAATTACGCCAAAAATAGGCCGATTCTACAACATGCTTTTGAGGGCAACAAAGGCGGCAAGAATTCTAGAAATAGGCACATCTGTAGGATATTCAACAATCTGGTTTGCTGAGGCATTACAAGAGTTGCCAAGCTGCATAATAATCACAATAGAATCTGATGCGAAAAAAATTTTGCAAGCAAAGAAAAACTTTGAGGAAGCAAGAGTCAATGATATAATAGAACAAAGACAGGGCGATGCTCTTGATGTGTTGTTACAACTTGGAGACGAAATCAAAAAATCAAAACTAAAATTTGATTTTATCTTTATTGATGCAGACAAGGAAAATTATATACAGTATTTTGATGCGGCATTTCCATTACTCAAAGTTGGTGGACTAGTTGGCGCAGATAACATCTTACTCCCTCAAAGATACAATCGTATAATCAATCCGTATCTGAATCATGTGAAAAACAATCACAGGGTAATCTCCGAAACCATTCCAATTGACAATGGTGAGGAAATAACACTAAAGCTGCAAGACTAGAATAGTCTAATTGCTTCTTGTACTTGCGGATAATGAGCTGGAACTCTGAACTGTCTACGAATATTCATTGCCAAGCTTTCACATTTTCTTCGCTCGCCGTGATTGACTAGGACTCGTCTGAGCTTTGGTCTTAGCTTGTGTACAAATGACATTAATTGATTGAAATCACTGTGGCCAGAGAATCCATCAAGCTTTATCATTGAACAGTTTACGTTAACAACTTCGACTTTGCCATCCTTGGCCAAAAGTGAGACTTGTTTTGATCCATCTAGTACACGTCTACCTAAGGTGCCATTTACCTGATAAGAGACAAAGATTATCTTGTTTTTATTTCCTGGAGCAATGTTTCTGAAATACTCTAACACTGGACCACCCTCTAGCATACCAGATGTTGCCAATATGATACATGGAGTGTTGTCCCGTAGTGGTTCCTCTCTTGCATCAGAATGCTCGATGTTTGTGAAATATTCAGAATCAAATGGATTGTCATCAGTTTCTAGGATTTTTTGTCGCAGCTCACGCGCCAAATACTCCGGATATGCTTCATGAATCGCGGTCGCTTCTGCAATCATTCCCTCCATGAATACTGGGGCTTCGACCATTTGGCCTGCCTTCATGTAGTGATCAATTACCATCATGATTTCCTGCGCACGCCC
This sequence comes from Candidatus Nitrosotenuis sp., assembly GCA_052387615.1. Classification (GTDB taxonomy): domain Archaea; phylum Thermoproteota; class Nitrososphaeria; order Nitrososphaerales; family Nitrosopumilaceae; genus Nitrosotenuis. The sequence continues at coordinate 8,599 of JBQTIZ010000039.1, forward strand.
AACTGCTGGAATTGGGATTAGCACCTTTCCACCATCAACCAGTGTGTTGTTGACAGCATTGATGAATGCAGATTCTACTTCCTGTCTTGTGGGCTGGATGTCTTCTCTTGCACCATAAGTGCTCTCAATAAGCAGAGTTTCAACTCTAGGATAATTCCATGATGCGCTTTCAAATAGGATGCTTTTTCCAAATTTGATATCACCAGTGTATACAAAATTGTGATCACCGTTTCCAATGTGAAAGTGGCATGTAGCAGAACCTAAGATGTGGCCTGCATTTGAAAATACCAATTTAATGTCTGGTGCAATATCAGTTACAGTTCCATATGGAATGGTTATGGTTTGTCTCATGATTTGCTTTACATCACGTTCTGCATATAGTGCAGCTCGTCCTTGAGCAGACGCAACTCTGATAGCATCAAGCTGAATGAGATTCATCATTGGTAGTGTCGGCTCTGTACAATAGATTGGACCCTTGTATCCATATTTGCAAAGAACAGGCAAAAATCCAGTGTGATCTAGATGTGCATGGCCAATTACTATAGCATCCAGCTCATCAAGTGTAATGTTTGTCCAATCAAATCTTGGAAACGATTCTGATGGTGAGCGAGCACCTGGGTTTATACCACAATCAATCAAAATTTTACTTTCAGAGGTGGTAAGAATCATGCTGGATCTGCCCACTTGGCCAAACCCACCTAATGTCATTAGAGAAACTTCGGATTTTTGTGCAAGCCTTGGTCTAAAAATGCTCTCGCCAATCTGCTTGAGGTGTTTTGCTCGTTCTGATGATGATAATTTGAGATTGTAGTTGATTTGCTGTATTGTACTTGATTGGATAGTGGTTGCTTTTCTAATTCGAATACGCCAACCTATCTGTTCAGTTAGTTTGGCTGAATTAAACTCGGGATTATTCTGTAATAGCCAAGGTCGCTTTACTTCAACAGAGACTTCACCTGTTGCCGTATCAAAAAATGTCCCGCCAAGCTCTGCCTCTTTAGGTAATGCCTTTGAAATGATTTGACGTGCATCTTCTTCATTTTTACGAATAGATTCTTCGGTTCTCACTACAATTCTTTTTTTGATCACATTAACTAGATCAGAAACGATCTGGTTGTTTTCCATCAGAAATGATGGCGATTTTGTGTACAGCGCAATTCTTGGACCCTCATAATCAATTTTGCTTACTTGTGCCTCTTTTGGAATACTTTGCAGTATCGTTGCCATTACACTTTGGGCTGATGATGAATCCTTTTCCTGTTGTTGTCTTTTTTGCATTAAATCACTACAAAGCAATGATGGCTTTCTTTTGCTCCTTTGTTAAGAGCCGAAAACCATCTTTATTGATAATTGCAACATTGATTCCGTCCCCGGTTCCAATGTTTCTAACAATTGCTGCCTTTACAGCACGCAATGCGATCACCTTGGCCTCTTCTACTTTGAGGTTGTCTCGGTATTCGTCTTCTAGGGTACCATATGCTACTGGAGAACCACTACCCGTTGTGACGTATTTTTTTTCCTCAACGGAGCCAAAGACGTCTACATTCACTAGTTGTGGGCCTTCCTTATCATATCCGCCAAGTAAAATGTCCGCAATGAATGGATATCCTCTATTTTGGTGGAACATCAAAGAGCACAGTCTTGCTAAAGATTTGATTGGAATATTTTCATTTTTCTGCACTAGGTGTATGCTTGCATGGTATCTCAGAACATCTGTGATGTTTTGTGCATCTGCAACTCCGCCTGCCATTGTCATGCCAGCATGTTTTGCTAGCTGCTGAATCTTCATCGTGTTGTTGTTTGCAATGAAATAACCTGCGCTTGCACGCATGTCTGCGCACAATACGACACCGTCGCTTGCCTTAATCCCTACCGTGGTTGTCCCATGTAGAATTTTGTCTTCTACGTTATTAGCTGACACAGAAAATACTCCTAGATAATCAGAAATGGTTCTGACCCTTTTAAATAACTTTGGGGGGCCAAATTGATAAGTGGTAGCCTCAAGCAAAGACGTAATGCGTAATACTCCATCTCACACAATGGAGCTCCCACGCCTTATTGTGGTTGGAGAAAAAAACATTGGGGATTTTGGGAAGTTTTTGCTCAACTTGGGCCCAACAAAAAAAGTTTCAATCATAGCTGGCAATAATGTGCAAAAAATTGTCAAGGCCAAAATTTCAAAATCTCTGGCTAATTTCAAAATCTCTGCAGTATGGCATATTCCAAAGACAAATGACGAAAAGTCAATCGGCGTTGTTGAATCTCAAGTAAGAGAGGATAAAGCTGATCTAATTGTTGGTATTGGTGGCGGTAGATCAGTTGATGTTGCAAAAATGATTTCATACAATTTATCAAAGCCGTTTGTTAGCGTTCCAACCGCTGCATCTCATGACGGAATTGCTAGTCCATTTGTATCTGTTAAGGGGGAGAAACCTCATTCTTTAGTTGCAACTGCGCCACTTGGTGTGTTTGTAGACATTGATGTTATCAAAAAGGCACCAAAAAAACTCTTGGCAAGCGGATGTGGTGATTTGATTGCAAAAATCACGGCAGTAAAGGATTGGCAACTAGGCCGTGATAATACTGGAGAATATTACGGGCGATATTCTTCTAACTTGGCATCAATGAGCGCAAAGATCTTGCTTGAGGCAACAGAGAAAAAAAAACGGCCAGACGTTAGGGAAATCGTGGAGGCTTTGATCAGTGCAGGTGTTGCGTCATGCATTGCAGGAAGTAGTAGGCCATGTTCTGGTTCTGAACACTTGTTTTCCCACGCACTTGACAAGCTTGCGCCAGGAGTGGGACTTCATGGAGAAAAGTGTGGAATTGGTGCAATACTGATGGCAAAATTGCAGGGCCAAGACTGGAAAAAAATAGCAAACACACTCAAAAATGTTGGTGCACCAATTACTGCAAAAGAAATCGGCCTCAAAAAGGAGGCTCTGGTAAAAGCGCTAGTCATTGCACAATCACTGCGACCTGAACGATATACCGTATTAAAACAAGTTAGGATGACCGAGAAAAAAGCATTTGAACTTGCAAAAAGCACGAATGTAATTTAATAAAATCCATTTCTACACTAGTAGAATTCATCCATACAAATTCTACGCGCGCATTAAATACAAAACTCACACTTTCGATATTATGACAACAACTGCATGGAAGTGTTTCAGATGCGATCTGACATTTAGAGAGGAATCATTAGCAGATCTGCATGAAAACATTTGTAACCATCAATCACGTCAAATTCGCGTTGCTGTAGCATAGTACCGCAAAGCGAATTACTAGGAAAACTAAACCAGATACATGAACTGCAAAAACATTCCTGCAGGTTGTTTTCATGATTCCAAGCTTCACGATAATACCGGAAAATGTCTTGTCAAGGGATGTCGCTGTGTTTCTCTTACAAAAAACTAGAGTAGAACATGTGTACTTGTTTGAGCAGCATCAGGCCAATCTGGCATCGTACAAATCATACCATTCCAACGTGGAAAGCTTGGAAACATGCCTACTAAGCACAAAATGAGCTAATTGTTGACAAACACACTAGTACAAATTATTAGTAAGGGTTTAAGACTAAAATCGTAAAGGTAGTTCGGTGAAAAAATGAGTCAAACATTAACAAATCTGTACAGCTCGATGCTCAGAACACTAATTGATAGGCGCGCGGAGCTTGTAGCTGAAATTGAAGATCTCAATAATCAGATAGTAGATCTAAAGCAAGAAGCTAAAGAAAGTGGAATAAATCTAGCAAACTAACCTATGCAATGGATCTAGTATTTTCTGACATTCATGCAGACATTGAAGGCCTAGAAACTATACTTGACATTGCATTTTCCTCAGAATTTGAAAACAAATACGGCAAGATATCCCGAATAATCAATTTAGGAGATTTACTAGAGCGTGGTACAGGCCCAAAACAAGTCTTGCAAAAAATGAGTGATCTATCAAAATCATATGAGATGATTTCTGTCATGGGAAATCATGATGAGAGCTTTATATACAAAAAATTTCTCTCCGGCAGCTCTTATTCCAGCATTAAAGAGCATGAGTTACTTTCAGAACAAGACACTGAGTTTTTCAAGCAAAACAATGATGGAACATATGGCGACCAGTTTGTTCTGGACAGAAAAAACAAACTTTTTTGTGTTCATGGCGGCCCAGTTGATCCAAAGAAAATAACTAAAAATGGAGACGATCCTTGGCTTTATCAACGAACTTGGCAAAGACTCTCAGAGGAGGATTTTGAGTTTTTTAGCTATTCCGGATATCATTACAAGGCAGAATCTGCATTTGATGAGGGAAAAACTCAACTTGATAATTTCATAATTTTGTGCGGCCATCAGCACATGGAGGCAGTTATACAACAAGACAGGGATCAAATCACAAATCTTTGGCCATTTCGGTATGAGACAGAAAAGATGTCTCAGTATAATCTAAGAAAGCGAGAATTTCCAATTGAGCAAAACTGTAATTATCTTATCAGAGTAGGCCTTGGCGGCCCACAAGGATACTATGGGGGAGGCTTTGCCAAGCCGCACTTTGGGATAATTCAGGATAAACCAAAAAAGGTAGTTCTTTTTGAGCTTGAATAGGCACTAGCTTAAAATCAATTACAGTTTTAGTTCCACACAATGAAAGCGCTCGTTCTTGGCGGCTCTAAGGGAATTGGAAAGGCAATATCAAATTCCCTTTCCTCAATTGGATGTGAAGTTATCGCAACATCAAGAAAAGACATTGACACCGCAAATCTAAATAGTGTTAAAAGATTCATTAAAAAACACAAACAAACGGACATTTTGGTTCTGAATACAGGTGGTCCGCCACCAAAGCAGTTTTCTGAGGTGACTGAAAAAGAATGGCAACAATACCACAACCAGCTTTTCTTGGGATTTTGTATTTTGCTACAAAAGCTAAAAGTGCGAGACGGCGGATATGTCTTTGTAATAACATCTAGTGTGATCAAGGAACCAAACCCACGACTAGTAATTTCTAGCGCATACAGGCTTGCATTCACCGCTGTTTTCAAACTTGCAAGCAAGGAACTAGCTGGAAGAAAAGTGAGCTGTGTAAACATTGCACCAGGCCTAATCAACACTGATAGAGTGCGAGATCTTGGAAATGCAACAGATCTCGCAAAAAATATACCAATGAAAAGACTTGGAGAACCAAAAGAAATTGGTGATTTTGTGAAAAGCATAGTTGAGAATAAAATCAAATACCTGTCTGGTGTAACAATTCTCTTTGATGGTGCAAATTCAAACTTTGTAGTATGATCCAATGAGCGCAACAGATATTCTAAGACAAGATCATCTCAAAATAAAGAGACTAGAAAAAGTCATTGTAAAATGCTACCAAGATCTGTATGCTGGAAAACATATTCCATTAACTGATATTGAAAAAATTAACTTTATCATATTCGAATTCTTAGATTCGATCCATTATTCCAGAGAGGAAGACTCGTATTTTGCTTGTATTGCAAGCTATGACTCTCTCAAAGAAGAAATCAGAAAATTCATGATAGAGCACGAATTCTCTAGAAGAATTGCAAAAAACATCGGCAAATACCTACAACAATGGAAGGAAGGAAAAGATGCACGTGAACCAGTCGCAAGATACCTCAGAACCTATTCAATATACCTAGAAGATCATCTAAAAAAGGAGGACGAATTCTTCAATAAAGCCGAAGTTGAAATTCTATCGAAAGAAGAAGAGCAGGCAATGTACGAGCAATTCCAATCAGTAATGGCAGTTTCCACAAAAATGAATATCATTCTTGCGCAAATCGATTTTCTAGAAAAACAAGACTGGTTTGCGTCGTAAAGTCTTTAAGAGCTACAAAATGCAGGCAATCTGAAATTGGCATTTGTAGTATGGATGACAGGTCTTCCTTGTTCTGGGAAAACAACCATAGTCAGAGCAATGCAAAAAATGGTTCCAAACTTGGCTATTCTTGATGGAGATGAGCTGAGAGAATGGCTCTCACCAAAAGACTTTTCCAAGGAAGGTAGAGTCGAACACAACAAAAAGGTAGCACACCTGGCAAAATTACTGCTAAAACACAATGTACCAGTTGGCGTATCACTAGTTAGTCCATTTATTGAAAACAGATCTGATGCAAGAAAAATTGTCGCTGATGATTCTAAATTCTTTGAGGTTTACGTAAAATGTTCATTAGATGAATGTGAGACTCGAGACGTCAAAGGAATGTACAAAAAAGCACGAGCAAATGAGATCAAAAACTTTACTGGAATATCTGATCCATATGAGGCGCCGCTAAACCCAGATTTTGTAGTGGAAACAGACAAGGAAACACTGGATCAATCAGTACAAAATCTACTTAGTTTCCTAAAATCAAAAAACCTAGCCTAACTGCAATATTTTCTGATTATTTCCTCATGAACTAGTCCATTTGTCACAATTAGGCCGTTTTCGTGGTTTACCTTTTCTGTATTGTATAGAATCTCTTTGCCTGTCATGTCAGTAATCTTGCCGCCAGATTCTGTTATCAAGCAGTGTGAGGCGCACGTGTCCCATTGTTTTATCTTGTTTGATGTAGTAAGATACAGATCTGCAAATCCTTGGCAAATCTCTGCTACTTTGAGCGAGCTACCACGACTCTCAAAGCTTGCAACACCGAGTTTTTTGAAAAATTCCTTTTCCTGGTCTGTCAGGTGAAACCTGCTTCCAACCGCCTTACACTTTGTAATGTCACTAGTTTGACTAACTTGGAGTCTTGACCATTTGTTGTTTTCAAGCTTGTATGCTCCAGCCCCTCTCTGGGCCAAAAATAATGTGTCAGTTGTAGGCCTGCTAATTACACCAATAATTGGAATCTTGTTCTGAACCAGTGCAATCATTATTGTAAATTCACCAGTTCTGTTTACAAAATCACTCGTGCCATCCAGCGGATCCACAATCCAAATTTTTTCCTGATTTAGTCTAATTTTATCGTCTGCATCTTCTTCTGATAAAATGTGAAAACCTGATGGCAAAAGTGTCTGCTTTATGATTTCATTGCTTTGCAGATCTGCCTTTGTTATTGGAGACTCGTCTTCTTTGAGCTCCGATGTAAATTCCTCACCGTATATTTCCATCACCGACCTGCTTGCCTTTTTTGCTGCATTAAATGCAGTAAAGGCTTCGCTAAGTGGATTTGAAAATGGTAAATTAGGGGACATGTTATTGCGTAAGCTCTGGTTTGAGCGTCCAAGCTATTCCGAGGACAACAAATGGGATGGAAATTAAGCCCAAAATCTGAATCAGTGTGTAAAACTGTGGCATTGCCTCCTGTGGTACGTTAAACAAAAATGGTAATGGAATCGAGACTGCAAACCAAATTGCGGCCAATAGGATGAGTGTCTTTGCACGTCTTTTCTTTAATGATTCCAATGTTTTTGCGTAAATTCTTTGGTATTAAATTGATTTGGGGCTTACTTTATCGACTCGCCGCCATCAAGCGGTAAAATTGCACCAGTGACCCAAGATGAGTCTTCCTCTGATGCAAAATATAGCGCAGCCTTTGCAACATCATCAACCCTTCCAAATCTGCCAATGGGGTGAGAAAAATTCATCATATCTCGATCTGCCGGAGTTGATAGAAATTCGGATGTCATGTCTGTCTCGACTAGGCCAGGACAAATACAATTTACACGAATCTTGTTTTTTGCATATTCCAAAGCCCAGCACTTGGTCAGCAAAACCAAAGCTGCCTTTGACGCAGAATATGCATCTGCATTAAAGTCCTCATACGCTTTGATTCCTGCATCTGACGCGATATTGATTATTGCACCACCGTTTTTTTGCAAATGTGGTATAGCATGTTTTGTAGCATAAAACGGACCAGTCAAATTCACATCAAGCACATCTCGCCATTCTGAATCAGAAATCTCATGGAGCGGCTTTATCTTGGGAAAAATTCCGGCATTATTCACTAAAATGTCCAGTCTACCAAACTTCTCAATTGTTTTGTTTATGAGATTCTGGACCTCAGATTCTTTTCTGATATCAGTCTGTATGGCAAAAGCTCCAAGTTCGCTTGCAGCTTTTTCCAAGTTTGTTTTATCCTTACCACAAATCACAACTGTTCCACCATGATTTGCAAATTCTCTTGCGATTGCTTTGCCAATTCCTCTACTTGCGCCAGTAATCAGCGCAACTTTTCCTGAAAGCTTCACTTCTTTTCTAAACTGATTATGCTAATATTGCTGTTTGAAAAAACTAGGCAAAAATTATTTCATTATATGTAGATCTTTCATGTAAAAATTCATACTAAATTTTAAATAAGATAAAATCCTATAAGAAATAATGCGAAAGGACATAAATCCTATCGACTAAGGGGCGCGTGACCCAGTAGAACTAATTTGTGTCCAGCAAGCGCATCGGCGCTAGGATAAGAGAGGTGTTCTCTCATGTTCTACGTCTGGGGTCACGCTAATCCTATTCTATTAGATAAACAGATACCGGCCCTAAAATATTCCCATGTGGATTGATAACAATCTGGAGTTCCTGATCATCTGGAACTTCGATTTTGTCTTGGCCTAGGTATTTCCAAGTATAGTATTTCCCAATATCACCGTGTTCAGTTCCCTCTAACATGAATTCCTCTGAAAATGAAAATTTTGGACCATCTAATGTAATGGATAATGTTTGTGGACTGTCTCCATTTGGAACAAAGCGAAATTCGTATGTCCCTTTTTTGATGGAAAATGTATCAGTAAAAATCCCATCTTGGTATTGCTTGGGATCCGCAAGTCTTGCATGATAAATCTGCTCACGTCCAGTGTTTTCAGATGGAGCAGTCAAGATCAGCCCAAACACAACTGCAACGGCGACTCCAACAAGCCCAGGACCAATCAAATTTTTCTTTTTCACAAAATCACCAAAATTACAATTCCTATTAAAATTTACAAAAACAACAAAAAGAGAGGTTTTAGAGCTTTAATGCTTCTTTAAGACCCTTGTACCTATTTCGGATGGTAACTTCTGTTACGCCTGCTGCCTGGGCAATGTCTTTTTGGGTTTTGTTTTCACCAAGCATCACGCAAGCCAAGTACAAAGCAGCTGCTGCCAGTCCCATTGGGTCCTTTCCAGCAGAGACTTCAATTCGGCTTGCCTCCTTTAGGAATTCAAGTGCCTTTCTCTTTGTCTTTTCAGACAAGTCAGCAATGCTTGCAATTCTTGCGACCCCCTTGATTGGATCAACTACTGGCATTTTTAGGTCCAGTTCTCGAAGGAGCAATCTATAACATCTTGCTACATCCTTTCGCTTGATGTTGATTCCATTTGCTACATCCGTTAGAGTTCTTGGAGTCTCTGTGTTTCTGCATGCTGCATACAAAGCAGCTGCTACTAGTCCCGGAATTGAGCGTCCTCTGACAAGCCCTTTGTCTAATGCCTTTCTGTAGATGTATGCAGTCTTTTCAATTACCGCATCAGAAAGTGCCAGCTTATCTTTAAGCCTGTCAAGCTCCGAAAACGCCTGTCTAAAGTTTCTATCCACCGGTTCGTGGACTTGACTTCGAGAGTCCCAAGTTCTTAGTCTCTCAATGGTACTCTTCATTGAAGATGTTAATGGTTTTCCAGATGCGTCTTTGTCGGCTTGGCCGATAATTGTTGCAAGACCCATGTCATGCATTGCAAGTGAAGTCGGTGTACCAGTTCGAGTACGATTCTCCCCTTCTTCTTTTGAAAAGGAACGCCACTCTGGACCTTCTTCTTCAACTCGCTCGGTTGCAACAAATCCGCACGTGTTACAAAACATCTCGCCTGTACTACCATCTGTTAGCATTGCGCCTTTTGCGCAACGAGGGCAACGGTCGCTGTTTCGTGCTGTTTGTGTCATAAGGTGTAATCCATTTTTGGATTCTATATATAAACATTTAACAAGATTTATCTATCATGCACATACGAAAAACGATTTTTTATTTGATTTTATTCGTAGAGTAGAAATGAGGGTTTTCAAAACCATATCTGATCATGCTATCGAAGGAACTTCGTACTGTCCAGAACTTGGAAATTATTTTTGTTATTTGAAAAATAATTTTTCAAAACTATCATGTCACGCTAGCTCTACAATTTCAAAAAACGGGCTTTGGAGAATTAAAGGGACATTTTCTTCATGTGTAATCTCGGGACATTGTTCGTGGAGTGGAAACAGAGGTTAAACGATATTGTTAATAGTTAATTGAAATTAATCGAAAGTGTAGAGGGTTCAATTCTACTGCGGAATCTGGTTTTCCGCTTTTCTTTCGATTAGACTGTCAGTCAAGCTAATTCAGGTGGCTATGTCAGTTAAACGTTATTCTGCACGTTGTCGATTGTTTAAGTAAGGCTGTGGTGAACTTGTCAAAGCCACAAGAAAAATCTAAGATTAGATTTGTTAACTAAAGTGTAATTGTGATTGTTTTACCAACCAGATCTAGGGCTTTTTCGAACAACATCCACCATTTCGTCAAAATCAAAGTCTAATTCTTCATCATAGACTTGGACATTCAAAACAGGGCCATTCGAATAAACCTCAGTCCTAAGATCCAGTTTTCTTAATCCTTTGGGCATGTTGATTTCTAGGTAATTATACAATAACCTGATCTATAGATCTGTCGATTCAATAGTATCGCATTTTGGATCTACAAAAGTTGATCCAGATAGAAAGATCTATTTGGATCCATGTCTAACTTACAAGGATCTTGTTAGACGCAGGATCACCCTTACTGGTTCAATGACTACGGTCTTTTCAATCTCTTTTCTGAGTTCTATTGAAACCTCTACGGCGTGAATATGCTTACAGCATAGGTGTCTGAATGTGTGATCTGGACAAGAACAAATCCAACCTTTCTCGGTTGCCACTATATCGTATTCTGTGTCGACTGTCTGTGACTTTACCTTGTAATGAGAATCATCAATTCTTGTTACTTGGTTGGGTTTGTTTGCTATTTCTTGACCTTTATTTTGTCTTTCATTTTTCATGTTTAGTATTAGGCGCCTACTCATATAAACATTTAGGCGCCTAAAAAATATTATATAGGCGCCTAACTAAATTAACTACATATTGAAGCTTAGGAAGCGACTGAATCGTAAGGTTGGAAATATTGAGTATTCTAAGTGGGAAATCAACTTACCCGCAGAACAAATCCATGAGGCAGGCTGGAAAGAAGGTATCGATTTAGAAGCCACTGTAAAAGATGGTAAAATTGTTTTAAGACCTAAGAAAACTGCTTAATGTGCCTACTCTTTTCTGAATATTCACTATTTCACCGTCTACTCCTTCCAATAACTGATCCAACTCTTTTCCTTGAATCTCACGTGGGCCTTTTTTATCATCGATAAACCAAACTTGTGGATCACCATCTCCAACACCTATAATATCAGAAATTCGTTCACGTTCGACATATTTTATAATAAAAGAACCTATTCTAGCAACATCTCTCATAGAATAATCCTTACCATCTAAACTCTTTAGAAAAATGTCCCCTATTCCTTTATGACCTATCTGTTGAATCTTTCCTTCTTCAATCGGAATGGGATAACAACCAAGCATATCCATGCCGTATAATCTGTATATTTGCCCGTTGATACCTATCTCGGGCACAGCGAATAATACTTGTAATGCATTTTCAAATGCCACATGTTCTTCTAATTCGGAATAAACCTCTTTCATTTTTTTTAAAACATTTACACACGCATGTTTAAAATCTGTAGTAGAGTATCCTAGTGCTGGTTTCTTTGGGTTTTCTTCATTCTGACTTTGGACTAAATTAGCCTCATGTAAGACAACTCTTGATACTTCTTCTAGATATTCTTCAAAAAGAGACTCGATGCCAGCTGCGGTAAAAATTATTGAATCAAGACCACCAAGTCGCCGAATCTTTTCAGTAAATGGTTTAGCTCCGCCTGTCACTTTTTTATCTCCAACTATTACTGTCCCATCTCTACATCTTGCACCTATGATTAACGTCATAATCCTGATATTAATTAGGCGCCTATTAAATATGATCTTTGATTGATGTTGATCAAAATATTTTTCAGAAAAATTATTTTCAAAAGAGGTCATGTCCCGACTTTCACACCTTTTTCATGGCCCGTCCGTTCCACAAAGTCAAAAAACGTAAACCTTAAATAATATATATAGAACGGACTACTATAAAAATGGAAACATGTCCATTGTGTGGCGAAGCAGTCACATCAACCCACGGAGTGCACTCCCATATCAAGAAGATGCACCCGCAAAGCATTCTAGCCCAATAAACTAGGCGAATTGTTTTTTATTTTCTCTATCATTTCTAGCGTAGCCTAGGCTCACTTAGCCTCAAAAGATCTGCATTAGATCTTTTGGTAAAATAGATTTCACACCTTTCGATTTCAATAAACTACAGAAAATCAGCCATGACAAACTTCCAGAACTCATGGTCCAAACCATCAACACCGAGTATTTCTGAAAAGTTCGGCGACGTACTAAAACCAAAGGGAGCACTGAAGCCAAGAATTGAGCAGGCAGTAAAAGGCCTTCATAACCAAATCTCAAAACTTGACGGAATGCTGTCCAAACTAAAACAAAGAGAGGAAAAACTCTTCCAAAGAATCGTTACCGCAACTCAAAAACATGATACTCACACTAGCAAAGTTTTAGCAAACGAACTAGCCGAGGTCCGAAAGGTCTCTAAAATGCTAGGAAATTGCAGAATGGCGCTAGAACAAATCGAACTAAGACTAACAACATTCAGCGATCTAGGAGATACAGTAGTCACAATAGCACCAACAATCGGCCTAATGAGAAGCCTCAAGTCTTCGCTTGGCAAGTTCATGCCAGAGGCAGACCACGAACTAGGCATGATGACTGAAATGCTAAATGGGCTAATGACCGAATCCTTCCAAGGCGATGGCGCATTTGGCATGGATCAATCAACTAACGAAGAGTCCGAAAGGATTCTAGAGGAAGCAGCAGCTGTTGCTGAAGCGTCAGTTGGGGACAGATTCCCATCAACGCCAGTAAGCGCAAAATCCGCTACCTCAACAAGATACCTCTAAGTATCTCGTTTCCCCTTTTATTATTCTAAAAATACCTATTCCGCTAATATGTTCCGCTATGAAATGCCTATGCCTGCCTTGATTCCTTTATTGCTTTGACCTTGTTTGCTTCGCCTTCCACTACACTATCAATGCTGGCAAGCTTGCTTCTTAGGTTGCTAATTAAGGCGCCAACTTCATCTGCTTGACCTTCTACCTGAGCCCGTTTATTGGACAGATCACGTATTCCACGGCCCTCTTCTTCTATGTATTCGCTAACTTTGACTAGTTTTTCCTTTAAATTCTGTATATCGACAGATTCGTCTTCTATTTCCTTGACTAGCTTGGTTCGCTTGTCCTTTAGGTTCTTTATCATTAGGCCTACGTAATCAATTGCCTCTTCTAGCTTGGCACGCTTGTTCATTAGGTCACCAATACCAATTTCAGAACCAGCTACTGACTGTTCCGCTATGCGTTCCGCTTCGATTTTGGGTTTTTCTTGCTCTAACATATCAATACTATGTTGGGATTCCTCGGTCTTCTTAAATTTTTCAAACATGTTTATCGGTTATGGTAAATCATGCCATTTTATTCCTAATAAAGATAAAGTAAGATAAAATCCTACAAGCAACAAAAATTTACAACCCTGGGTTTTTCTCTGTTTTTTCTCCCCCGCACCAAAAAACACTCAATTTCACGTGTTTCAAACCACTGAAACTCGTATTCCGCTATGCGTTCCGCTTGGGGGTTTCAAAATGTCCCTAATCTATACTGGGATGTATTACTATAACATGTCAAAACAACAATACAGGTCCGAAATGGGCATAATGGGAGATATCTTGAATGTCACCATGGAAGGCGGCAGACAAGGAACTATCGTCTCTGCAATATCTAGAAGAGCAAACCTTTCACACTATGCAGTAATAGACAAATGTGAAAAGCTCTCAACTGCAGGCTTGGTTCAAACCGTAAAAACCGAAAAAAACCGACTATACACGATCACCGAAAAAGGCATCGAGTTTGTCCAAGAGTTCCGCAAGTTCCAGTCCGTCTTAGATGCGCTGAATTTGAGGTATTAACCATGAATAACCAAGGGGCAGTACTCTGTATCCAAGAAGAAATACCCAATATTGAGGGAATGCTTTTTGTAAGGATTACAGATATCCTCATTAGAATGGTAAAAGCACCACTACTGGCAATAGGACTTCTTCTAACAGTAGTACTGCCTGCACAATCTTTTGGTTCCCTTCGAACAGTTGACTTTACAGTTTATCCCGATGGTACTACTCACATTTCTCAACAATCATCCGCTGATCCAACCGAGCCAGAACTAAAGGTCCAGATTTTTGGCAAATCCATTGATAACTTTGTAGTACAAGATGAGGATGGCTTACTCTTATCATTTGATATTGATGGCAAAGAAGCTGCAATCCAAACCTTTGGTGCATCTTCTGTTTCTATTGCTTATGACAGCTATGACCTAGTATCAAAAAAAGGTAAAATCTGGACATTTGCAGTTGACTCACCAGTCGATTATACTGTTACAATGCCAGAAGAATCAACCGTAGTAGACATTGCAAATCCAGACAACATTGATTCAATTGATGAAAAACGTATCTCGCTTCTAAAAGGCAAAAACCAGATCGAGTATTTCTTTAGCACATCGGGTCCAGCGCTTTCTGCACTAAATACAATCAATGCTGCAAAGGCGCTAATTGCAGAGGCAAACGGCCAGAAAATAGATGTGACAACTGCACAAGAAAAGCTAGATCTGGCAGTATTTGCATATGACAATAAAAAATATGCAGATGCAGAAGATCTGGCACTAGAAGCAAATGAGCTTATTCAGCAAAAAATTGATGACCATAAAAATAACCAACCAGTAGAAAATCCAGTCAATTGGCTCAAAGACAATGTAGTGGGAATTGCAACCTCAATAGTAGCACTTGGTGGTGCAGTTACTACTGTCACACTAATTCTCAAAAAGACAAAGAGTGCAGTCAAAAAGACAATCCAGCCTCTATTGAACAATAAAGACGAAGATTCCGAGCCAGAAATCGATGCAGATGAAATCATCACTCAAGAAATGAGGGAAGATGATAAACAGCTGGTCTCGTATTTGGAAAAAAACGGCGGCCAGGCGTTTGAGCGTGATTTAAGAAAGAAATTTCTCTTGCCTAGAACCACAATGTGGCGTGCAGTAAAACGACTTGAACGACAAGGCATTATTGAAATAGAGAAAAAAGACTTTCAGAATCTAGTCCGACTAAAGAAAAAGGAGGGACAACAATGAAAACCGCATTAACCCTTGCATTATTCGTACTAGTTGCTAGCATGATCATAGCGCCGGCGTTTGCAGATTCCAAACTAGACTCTTTTGTCAATCTGGCAACCCAGGCAAGAACGCAGGTAAAGATTCAGCTAGATAAGATGCCGTCTGCTTCAGATGAGGCCAAGTCTTTGTATGCACAAGGAGACTTTGAAACAGAACAGCTAATTACATCGGTAAAGAATGGTGATGCAGTAGAGGCAAAGAAGCACTTTTTGGCCGCAATGAAGGCATTCAGACAAATCACGCAAATTTTCTCAGAGCCAACACCAATGGCTGCAAAAACAGTAACGCCTCCACCACAGGCAGCACCAGTTCCAGAATTTGACTATGGAAACGCACTCAAAAGATTTGAGGCCAACATTAACACACTAAAGGCAGTAGCTGGTAAAAACAACCTGCAAATTGACTTTAGTAGAATAGACAATCTACTCCAGACTGCAAAATCAAACCTTGCAAGTGGCGATATGGTAACACTTGAAAAAACATTTGTAGAGCTGAAGAATGCGGGGGCAGAACTTCAAACCACGATCAAAAACATGGTTACACAGCGCTCTAACACAAGAGCAATCTCTTTTGCAAACAAGTACATAACCAAAATTGATCTTGTCCTCTCACAAGCAAAGGAGCTGGGACTATCAGAAGAGCAAATCATCAAACTTCAAAAAGCAAGAGAAGAGCTTGCATCGGGCGGAGACGCAACCCAAATGATCATCAAAATAAAACGCGTTTACCAAATCAACTTGGATCTACTAGATGCCAAGAACCAAAAAATTCTTTCCGAAATATCCAAGCTTGAAAGCAGATTATTGCTTTTGGAGCCAAAAATCGATGATACCATACGACCAAAGCTTGATGCGGCAAAATTACTCTTATCATCACTCAAGGATCCAACATCTACTGATGATCCAATAAAACTGCTCAGGGCGCTAGATTCTACAATCAAAGAAATCGAATCATATCTACTGTCATTGCAAACTCATCCTACTACAAACACCCAAATCGCAGAGCAAAGAGCAACGGAAGAGCCACACAAAGAGATCTCAAAGCCACAAACTGAGACATTAAAGGCAGAAAAAGAGCGCCAAAAAAACAAGGACACAAACAAAAAACAATCAGCTGAAATCTCTAGACTCGAGGCAAAGCTAACAGAGCTAGAACCATACATTGATGATAATATCAAGCCAAAATTCGAATCTGCAAAATCAATGCTTGTAAAGCTCAAAGAAACAGGAGTTGACTCAAAAAAGACAATCCGAGCAATCAACGCGTTAATTGATGAAATTACTCAATACACCGAATCCTCAGATTCTGAAGACAACGATAATTCTGACAGATCCTAACAAAACTTCATATATATTTTGAAGAACAGCAAATTTGCATGGCATCAAAGCAGATTTCTGTTGGCGTTGGCATACCAATGATAATAGTTGGCGCATTGATGGCATTTTTATGGGCACCAACAAGCATAGAATTTCTAGATACTATCGAATTTGTCGGAGGATTAATTGGAATTTTGGGTGTGATCTTTTTTGTTGCAGGCCTCATGTATTCAAAGACGCCTGTCATTTCCTAGTCTGAATTAAATAATGATCCCAGCTAGATCGGCTACTTGAAAGTAAGAATATTTGAAATATTTACATCGCTGGAAGGCGAAGGAATCCTTTATGGAACAAAAACACTTTTTGTAAGGCTAGCAGGATGCCCCTTTACCTGTTTTTACTGCGATACCAAAGAATCCCTTCCAATGGACTCGGGACAAGAATATGAAATCAAAGATGCTTGCTCCTTGATTGAAAAAAGCCTAGTGGACAAAACCTACAAGGTAAATTTCACTGGGGGCGACCCACTAGTTCAGGCAGAGGCAGTAGCCGAGATGGCAAAATTCATTCAATCAAAAAAAATTCCGACATATTTGGAATCATCCTGCTTTGATTCAAAAAAATTTGCAAAAGTTTTACCTTTTATCGATTTTATCAAAATTGAGCTAAAAACGAAAGACTCTGATTTTGTTGATTCAAAACATTATTCCACATTGATAGAAAATTCACTGGACTGTCTTGAGCAATCAGTTGTAGCAAAAAAACCAACCTATATCAAAATTGTTGTATCATCAAAAACAGAACTGGACACATTTTCAGATCTTGTGCATCAAATTTTCCAAACCGTTGACACTGGGGATCTTAAGGGTTTTATAATACAGCCGACATATGGGATAGCAGAGCCAACATTGCAAAAACTTTTGAGCTTTTATGATGCGACTTATTCTCATTATCCTGAGGTGCGTGTAGTACCACAACTACACAAGCTAATAGGTGCACCATGAACAAAGACAGAGTAAAAAAACTGGTTCGTGAGCTAATCATAGAATTGGGGGAGGATCCAACACGAGAAGGCCTACGTGGAACACCGGACAGAATTGCAGACATGTACGAGGAGATTTTTGCAGGCTATGACTCTGATTCAGAATTATCAGTCCAATTCTCAGAGGACTCTGATGCAGTAGTGATAAAGGACATCAAATTCTATTCAATGTGCGAACATCACATGCTTCCATTCGTTGGTAAGGTAAGCATTGCATATCTACCAAATGGCCGAGTCTTTGGGTTATCGAAGCTAGTAAGGCTAGTTGAGAAATATGCAAAACGACTCCAAATCCAAGAAAGAATGACAAAAAACATTGCGGACGAATTACATGCACAAGGAGTCAAGGGCGTAATGGTACTATCAGAAGCAGAGCATTTTTGCATGAAAATGAGGGGTGTTAAAAATGACGCAACCATGACTTCTGCTGCATATCGGGGATTTTACGAAAGGAAGGAAAATCGTGAAGACGTTGTTGCCATAATTCGCAATACCAAATCATCCCTTCTTTGAAAAAGATAAATAATCAATCACAAGGTTAGCTTTTTGTGGGTGCACACAACAACGTTCACATTCCGGGAGAGTCTTGGCCGCACTTTACGTGGCTTGCAATAGAATTCTTCATTACATTAGCTGTTGGAGCGCTCTCCTCACGTGAAATAGTAAACATTATTGCAAAAGAGGCAACCCCAGCAATGCAAAACTGGTACTTTTTTGGAATAATCGCGGGAATCATATTGGCGTGGTATATAGGAATAAGACCTATAGTATTTCGAAGGAAGATTCTAGAGACTCGATACTAGATTAGATATTTCGTCCTGTCCTTGATTTTTGCCTGCACAAATGCAGTCTTTCTGTTATTACAGGATTCACATTTTCCACAATGATATTTGGAGTTTGCATAACAACTCCATGTCTGAAAAATTTTATCGCCAAATTTTTCATAGCCAGTCTTTACTAATGTGCTCTTTGATATGCCAGCGGAATATGGAGACCAAATTTTTATCCTATTTCTAATACCTAGTTTGATCCCATCGATTTCTCCCTGATTCAGCGCAGACTCGATTTTTTTAGAAAAAGTTGGGCGGCAGTCTGGATATTTGAAATCGTCAGTGTGCGCGCCATACGCAACAAGGGATGCTTTTAGCGAAAAAGCCCAAGCAGTTGCAATTGTAACGAAGATCGCGTTTCTGATTGGTACCACAATAGAATACTCAAATTTTGGGGGGAGCGATTTTTTGGTGCTAGTTAGAACGTTGCTTGTACCATAAAGCGATTTCATAAAGTCAAGTGGAATGATTTTGTGCTCTTTTAGCTTGAGCGCTTTACCTACCTTTTTTGCAGCATCAAGTTCCTTTGATGCTCTCTGGCCATACGAGAACGTAATTCCATACAAATCATATTGTTTTGATAAATGTGCACCAAGACACAAAGAATCCAATCCACCACTACAAACTACAACTGCTTTTTTCAATTTAGATCGTCTTTGCGCCATTGCTTGGCTTGCAAATTATAACCGTACAGTCTGTTCTTGCGGAGGCAAACCCCTTTCTCATTGCACTTGCAATTTTGTTCAAATTTGATTTTTGTGTGGCAAATGAAATCATTGACGGTCCCGCACCAGATATTGTGACACCTAACGCGCCTGCCTTGAGTGCATTTTTCTTTACACTGGTAAATCCTGGTATGAGATGAGCCCTTGCTGGCTCTACAATGACATCCTGAATTGATCTTCCAATGAGATCAGAGTCTTTTTGTATAAAGCCTGCAACTATTGCAGCCGCATTGGACATATTCACCACAGAATTAGCTAGTGGAATTTGTTTTGGCACTACACTACGAGATACTTTTGTCTTCTTTAGAGGGACCACAATCTTTGGAACTGCGATAACTAGTCTTAGATCTGATGGAGGCAAAACCTTGAGAATATTCAGAGGCTTTGTTCTTACAATGACAAATCCACCCAAAACTGATGCAGATACATTATCGTAGTGAATAGAGCCCGCGCTTGCTCGCTCGCCAACACCAGCACACTCTACCAAAGTGTTTCCATCGAGCTTGAGCCCAAATAATCTATCAAATGCAACAGCAGTTGCAGCAGCTGACGCTGCACTACTTCCCATTCCAAATCCAGCAGGAATTCCTTTTTTGATTTTTATCTGAACTCCACTCTTTATCTTGTATTTCTTTTTCATGTGTTGGGCAACTAGTCCAGCAGTATTCTTGCCAGGAGAGACGGGAATGGAATCAGTAGTAATTATTGTAATTCCATTTTTTTGTTTTGTTAGCGTTATGGTGTCGTAGAATGCATCCAGCGCCAAACCAAACACATCAAAGCCAGGCCCCAAATTTGCAGTGGATGACGGAGCTCTAACAGTAACTGAGTTCATCAGTCCTCTGTTTCCTCCCCTTGGTTAAGAATTCTGCTCAATGAACCTTCCAGATTTACCATTCCCTCACCGGTTACATTTGAAACGGGAATGAGTCCTTGTGCAAATCCAGACAGATTAAGGCTGCGCAAAATGCTTGTTACCAGAACATATGTTTCTCCATCGGCTTCTGTGGATATGGCATTCTCTAATGTCTTGAGATTTGTAGTCCAGCGCAGGATCTCTGAAATCTTGTCAGCAATCAAGTCTGTTTTGGTTAAAACATTAATTGCAGGAATGCCCATTCTCAATCGAATTGATGTAGCCAAGAGTGCCATGGAGACAAAATTGATTGCAGTAGTTACCAGTACTCCATCATACAAAAATAACGCAGTCTTTTGATCCGCCCTAAAATTATCCACAAAATATGGCCCGCTAGTACGATATGCAAATAATTCAATTTGGCCTGGTGTATCAACAATCAGATAATCTGGATTTATCTTGTCGGCTTCTTGTTGTATGTCGTCAAGCTTTGCTGCAATAAGATCGCTCGCCATCATAAGGGCGCCATTGGGCCCAAGATCATACTGTTTCATTATGGATACAATATCTACAGAATCTCTAATGTCAATGTCTGGCGTGTATGGCAGTGATATCACACCTGGATCTAAATTCAAAATTGCGGCAAATGCCCCATTTGTAGTGTAATATTCATGAATCTTTGATGTGAGCAGTGATTTTCCAGCACCAGCAGTACCTGCAACAAAAATTACTTTCAATTTATCAATGTTAGAGTTGTTGGCTTATATTTGATTCAATTAGAAATCTGCTAAAATGAAATGGCGAGTTGTTGCATTTGTAGCTAGCCTTATTCCGTTTCTCATAATTGCCATATCGTTTGATGTAAAACCAGAAGATGTACTTGCGGTAGGAATTGTAAATTTTGTAGCTGCATTTGCAGCAATGATGGGAAAATTATTCCTACAGGGAATTAAATTTCATTACATCATTGGAGTTTTTCATGGTAAGATAGAATCACTTTGGAGAACAATCTTTGTTAGAATTGGATCTGAGTTTGTAACCATGACTACACCAATGTTTGTTGGAGGCGAGGTGGTCCGAATTTATTGGATGAACAAGCGCGGCATGCCAACATCAAAGGCATCTTGGCTTGGAATATTTGAGATAGTAACAGAAGTCTTGGCAGCTGGTCTCTTGTCTTTGATTGCTGGCGTCTTAGCTATTGCAAGCGGACATGTAATAATTGGCATAATTGTCCTAGGTACTACCATACCCGTTGTCGGCCTTTGGTCTGGTTTATTTTTCTTAACTGCCAAGCGTGATTTCCAGGTTCCCAAGTTTTGTGTAAATCTAGTACTGAAATTTAGAAGAGAAAAAGGTCAGCAATATTTGGACAAGACAAACCAGTGGATGACTGATATTTGTACAATGACTAGGCGAAACATTCGCGCCCCACACGCAAAAAAGGCATTTGCAATATCATTTTTGATCTCGCTGTTATCATGGATGGTTTTTGGAATCTCTTTCATGCTAATTTCATTCGGAGGTGAGAGAACGATAACTGCAATAGAATCCATTTTGGCAGTAATGGCAGGAAACGCAATTGGAAACATGCCAATTACAGTTGGGGGATCTGGTCTTGCAGAATTTGGGACATGGGCATACTTGTCACATCTAAATGAATTCAAGCTGGAACTGCCAAATGACAGCGTAGAATGGGATAGTATCATTGCTTGGAGAATTGCGACATATCAGTTGCCAATTCCAATTGCATGGTTTTTGCTAATGAAAATGGCATTACGAAAATACCAGAAACCAGCTGAATAGAAACCAACTTATCTTTATCACATAATTTTACAAAACATGTCACTCAAGGACAAAGTAGTTGTCATCACTGGCGCATCAAGTGGAATTGGCAAGGCAACAGCAATTGAATTTGCAAAAAAAGGTGCAAAGTTAGCTCTAATTGCTAGAGGAAGAGAAAAACTAGAAGAGCTACAAAAAACTCTAGTCAAATTCAATGTAGAAATTCTAATTTATCCATGCGATGTTTCTGACAAAGAGCAAGTCAAAAAAATGTCTGATCAAGTAGTAGAAAAGTACGACAAAATCGACATTTTAGTGAATAACGCAGGATTCGCGATCTATGGCACAGTATCAAATCTCACGATCGAAGAAATCGAATCCCAAATGCAGACAAACTATTTTGGTATGATTTACTGCACAAAGAACTTTCTTCCCATACTACAAAAGCAGAACTCTGGCCACATTGTAAACGTGGCATCTGTTGCAGCCTCGTTTGGCTTGCCGGGAATTGCACCATATTGTGCATCAAAGTTTGCAATGCTTGGCTTTTCTGAAGGATTAAAACATGAACTAAGGGATACAAAAATCGGCGTGACAGTTGTCAGTCCTATAATGGTGCGAACAAACTTTTTTGATCATCCGTCATTTGATACAATGCCAAAATATTCTCCAACCTCACTTGATGCAAAAACAGTTGCAAAGGCCATCATAACTGCATCAGAATCATCAAGGCTTGAAATCATTGTACCAAGTATAGTGAGAATTGGAGTCTGGCTAAAGCATACCATGCCGTTTGTGATAAACCCAATAATGGGTGCAGCATTTAGAAAATTACAAAAATAATTATACTTTCAGAATCATCAGAGGCACTACCATGTGATGCAACATAGTGTTATCTTTTGTAACTCAAAGTGGTAAACCGCAGATATCTTGATTTGCATTTTTTATGTCATCTAATACCCAGTCTGGGAGCTCGTCCTTCTTTTTGACCAAGAAACATCACCCTACACTTTGTCTTTTTTGCTTTTTTGCCACCACTCCAAGTAGTCATAATGCTTGTCTTCTTTGGTGGGGTCTCGCCTGTTTACCTTTTCTCGAATGTCGCCTACTTGTTCTCGTGTGGCATATAGCCCACATCGCTTGCAGATATAGTGTTTAGTTATTGGGTCGAATTTCATAGGAATCTCGATTTGCTCTCTTAGTTTTTGGACTCCTTCTTGGCTTGCTTCGACAGCTTCTCGCTCAATTACTGCCTTGCGTTCTCTTGCTACACATTCTGGGCAATTAACCAATGAATTTGCCAGAGAATTTTTCCATAAAAGCGTTCGCACTGGAATAACAAGATCTGATGTGTGATAGTAAAATCTGGTACGCGGATTATGTCATCATCCCTTTCGGTCATTTCGCCCATCGAAATACCGCGTACCAGACTATTTTGGAATGATCAAAAAAGCTATTATTTCTTATCTTGATTCTAACATTTCTGCGGCTATCTTGGCAGTTGTTCTTGCACCATTTGAGTCAAAGTTTTTCTGGAATTGTTTTATGGATTCTTCAAATTTGTTATAGTTTGACTTTAGCTGCATTATTGCAGAAACCACCTGCTTTGCGTTGTTTGCAAAAACTCCCAACCCGTGCTCTTGCGCCCACCGAATATGATTAGTCTGCTCATCATACACTGGAATCCCAATGATTGGCTTACCTTTGATTCCAATTATCTCGCCCATTACTGTGTGAGATCCGTTAATGACCGCATAGTCGCATTGTTCAAGCGTACTCTCTTTTTCCGATTCTGATAAAAATCCAACATCGATTTGAATCCAGTCAATTTTCCTTTCCAATGCCTCTGAAATGGAATAATCTTTGCCGTCTTTACTCTTGACCTTGTCTATTGATGAATCTGATGTGGCATGCGATATGAGTCTTTTTTCGCTTTTCATTTGTGGCGTGGCAAATGACTCTTCGTATTTTTTACCAGTGATACGATTCGTGGACTTGTTTCCAGTCCGCATCCAATAGCCAAACTTGTTTCCATCAATCAATTGCTCGAGCTCTGTTTTTGTGCGGGTTATCTTTTTGTCTGATGCAAAATGGCCTGTATACACTACTTTTTCTTTTAGCTTTTCTGGAAAGTTGAGATTGTATTCGCACATTGTGTATGGAGGGGGGGAATCGGCAACTACAATCTTTGTTGCCTTGGCAATTTGTTTTGCAATAAATAAGACTCCTGGATAAAAGTAAAATCTAGATTTCCAAAGCTTTGGCTTGAATTGATTTGTGATGAATATGGATGGAATGTTTCTATTCTTTGCCAAAATGTTTGGGCCCATATCGCCGTCATTAATCACTAGATCAAATCTTTGTGAATCAAACAATTCACGCTCTTTTCTCAAATAATTAGTAACCTGTCTTATTACTGGCGGATTTCCGCGTATTGGCAATAGTGTATTTACCATCGACAAAAAAACGTCAGGGCCATACTTTCCATCAATTGGTGTTGGCATGAGCATTTCATGTACATTTTCTTGAGGAAATCTCTTTAGTAATTTCTGGTAAATCTCTTCCTTGCTGGAAAAATGAGCTTCATATTCTTTGATAAAATTAGGAAGCTCCTCATTTAGCGACATCATCCGGGAATAGTGGCCGTTGCCCCACGAATAGATGAACTGGCCTATCTTTTTCACAGCAACACATCAAAATGAGTACAATAAATTTTCAGTGCTTTATGGAATCCAAAATGTCATGAATGTTGTTTGGACCAATCCTGATTGTTATGGTTTGGCGTGTCTTTGTGGCATCTAAAGCCATGCCAGAGACATCAGCTTTTGCTTGGGCAAATTTTAGTGTGCCAAACTTTTCAATTCTGGAGAGGTATTTTCCAAGACCGATCTCTTTTGCCGTTTCTATTATGGAATTGTCTAGCCCTGCAAGTGCAATCCATGGTGTGAGTTTGTTTTTTGTTACTACATCCAAGTTTTGCTCAATTAGCCAGACAGGAAATACAAGTGGTGATAAAGACAGACAAACTTTATTGATGTGAAGTTTTTTTGCCATTTGGCACAAAACTTTGCTGATAAGAAGAATCTTTTGTTGAATTGCTTTTGTAGTGTCTTGTTTTATCGGTATTTTGATAAAGTCTAGCGTAACATCCTGAATTAACATTCTTGGAATGATTCTGTTTATGATTTTGACTAACTCCATCAGATTTGCATCTGTATTGTAACAAACTAAAATTTTGACATCAAAACCCTGTTTGATTGTTTCAAGGCATGATATTGCAGATATCTCATCAAATACACAGCATAAAACCTGTTCTCCCTGCGAATTGTATGGAATGCCGCCATGGCCTTTGTCCAAGAATATGGAAATGTACGCATTTTTTCCAGTCAAAAAACAGTGAATCATCTTGTCATGTTTTTGCTCAGTGCCAGGCCTGCAATCCATGTCGACTACCTTTTCAATCAATGCAGATGTGCCGGCAATCTCTACATCCTTTGGCAAATAGCCAGAAGAGCGACCTTCTACTTTGACATGGAATATTTCTCCTCGCAACAAAAGGTTTGTACCGACTTTTGCAATTGCAGAAACTGCAACATTGAATTTGTTTTCCACCCGCCTTGCAATTGAGACCTGATCAATCCCGAAGAGCAGATTAATTGCAGATGATGCAAATACGGGATCATTTGCCTCTATTATGATCAGATCATCATCCGTCGTAATTCTGCCAAACTGCTGATTTTGGATTTTTAGAATTTTTTTGATGTTTTGTATAAGCAAATTTTTCTTGTTTTTGGCAAAAATTGAGGGAAAAACAACCACAAACGCAGGCTCGTTCACTTTTTCTCATACTTTGAGCCGGCTTATAATTCTCAATGATACGATATGTAATACCTCCAAATAATTATAAAACAAATTTTGGCCACCAATTATGATTGTACACACAAGATCAGGTCGACAAGATCAATGCCAAACTCAAAACGCCTGAAGATGCGTTAAAGTGGGCATATGAGACATTTGGCAACAAAATTGCAAAAGCATCAAGCTTTGGCCCAGAAGACAGTGTAGTTACAGATATGATAATCAAGATAAACCCCAAGGCAAGATTTTTCACACTAGATACGGGCAGACTAAACCAAGAAACCTATGACGTAATGGGTGCTATTTCCAAAAAATACAATATCAATTTCGAAGTAATGTTTCCAGACACTACACAAGTAGAGCAGATGGTTCACATAAAGGGAATTAACCTATTCTATGACAGTGTGGAAAATCGAAAGCTCTGCTGTGAAATCCGCAAAGTGCGTCCACTAAATAAAATTCTCTCAACACTTGATGCTTGGGTTACCGGTCTAAGGAGAGATCAAAATGAGAATCGTTCCAAGGCAACAATGGTAGAAATTGACAAACTTCATGGTGGAATAATCAAGGTAAATCCAATCATAGATTGGACTTGGGATCAAACATTGTCATATATCAAAGAGCACAACTTACCATACAACAAACTCCTAGACAAGGGCTACACCAGTATAGGTTGTGAGCCGTGCACTAGGGCAATTAAACCAGGCGAAGATCTCCGGGCAGGGAGATGGTGGTGGGAGTCTGATACACATAAAGAGTGTGGCTTGCACATGGAACACAAGACATGAGTGCAATTCGACCGCATGGTGGAAAGCTGGTAAATAGAATCACACAAAAAAATACCACCGGGATGTTTTCCATCTCAATTAGCGAGGATTTAGCAAATGACGTTGAAAATATTGCGGATGGAATCTTTAGTCCATTAGAAGGATTTTTGGTAAAATCCGACTTTGATGGCGTAATAGCAGGGGGTAGGCTAGCTAACGATCTACCGTGGACTGTACCAATTGTGTTGGATGTGGATAAAGATACTGCACAAAAGGCAAAGGACGCGGGTGATGTTGTACTAAAAACAATACACGGAGAATTTGCCATTTTGCATGTGGAGGAAACATACACTTTTGATAAATCAAAAACGTCTCAGGCAGTCTATGGTACCAACGATGCGAATCATCCAGGAGTTGCAAAGACCATGTCCATGAATGATTATCTGATTGGCGGCAAAATCGACTACATCAAAAGGCCGGGCGATGATCCTATCAGAAAATACAGACTAACTCCAACCCAAACGAGGCAGGCATTCTCAGATGCGGGCTGGAAGACCATAGCCGCATTTCAGACAAGGAATCCACCACACGTAGCACATGAAATGCTGCAAAAAGAATCATTTCTTACATGTGATGGTGTTTTTGTAAATCCGCTAATTGGCAAGAAAAAATCTGGCGACTTTGTTGATGAAGTCATACTAGAATCATACATTACCATGATCAACAATTATTATCCAAAAAACAGATGCTCACTTGCCACCCTGCATACAGAAATGAGATATGCAGGACCAAAGGAGGCAATCCATCACGCTATAATGAGACAAAACTATGGTTGCACAAATATCATAATTGGGCGAGATCACGCAGGTGTTGGCAAATATTATTCGCCGTTTGCAGCACAAGAAATCTTTTCGGACTATCAGGATTTAGACATCAAACCATTGTTTTTTCCAGCATTTTACTATTGCAAAAAATGTCTTGCATTTACCAACGAGCGTGCATGTCCCCACTCATCAGACTTTCATGAGCAAATCAGCGGAACCAAGCTTCGCTCTATAATTGATGAGGGACAATCCCCATCCGAATTCATCATGAGACCAGAAGTAGTCAAGATTATCCAGTCATACAAAAAGCCGTTTGTAGAATGAGACTTCTCATCCTCCTGTTTTGCACAACTCTAGTCATACCGGCATATGCGCAAGAATACAATAATCCATCATTACTCTTAGAAACAATAACTATTCCTGCACAAGACTTTAACAAAATACGGCAAGATGCAGTTATCGTACCGCTAAAATTAGAACATCCTATTTCTTGGCAAATAACAATCCAGAATAATCTACTTTATTCAAATCCAAACGGTAATGCAGTATTGAGACTATACGATGCAAACATGGAAGGAAAATTCATAGAAATTGGAATGGGTAGCCCACCTGAACGCAAGTTCTGGGTTGCACTAAACTTTCCAGAGGAAGGATATTTTCCGGCATCAAGATTGGATAAAAATGGTTGGTTTGACGGCGCCAAAGTAATTGCTGGATACAGTGATTCACAGGGAATCACAGTCAACAATGGCCAAAGAATTGTAGTTAGCGGCATTGATCTGAAAAATTTTGTAATTGGAAGTTATTCAGTATATGGAATGAGTGAGCCAACAGATCCCCCGGCAATAAACTCTGGAACACTTACCGTGGATGTTTTATCTGGTGATGCATCAAAGAATCCACTACACTATTATCCATTTTTTGTGGCGGGGGGAGTTGGCGCGTTAATTGGTGTCTTGATAATTACTAAGAGACGTTCTTCATAGCGTAAAATTTACAGAGTTTTTTAATTTTACAAACATCACACATGGGAGAGATGGGTTTACAGATATTTTGCCCATACATGACAAATATATCATTGATTTGAAGCCAGTATTTTTTTGGAATCCTTGATAAAAGTTCTTGCTCTGTTTGTTCCGGCGTTTTAGTCTCAACTAGGCCCAGTCTGTTTGATATTCTGTGTACATGAATGTCGACTGGAATTGCTGGTTTTTCAAACGCATATACCAAGACACAGTTTGCGGTTTTTCTTCCAACACCTGGTAGACTGACAAGTGCATCCATGTCATCTGGCACACTTCCTTTGTACTGAGTATGAATTATTTTTGCAACTTTGATTATTCTTTTTGCCTTGACATGATAGAATCCGATGGAATGAATTATTTTTTCAACGTCTCTTAGCTTTGCACTAGCCAAATCTTTTGCAGTTTTGTAGCGCAAAAATAGTGCTTTTACCACTCTGGCAGTGTTTTCATCCTTTGTTCTAGCTGATAAAATCGTGCCAATTAGTATGGCAAACGGATCCCCATTTTCTGAATCATGCAGCTCTTTGAGTGCAGTCATTCTTGGCGGCTTGACAGAATTCATTGTATTCATCATGCCAGAAAGAATCCTTTTCATGATTTTCTTTTGGAATAATTCCAAATAATAATCCTCCAAGAAGTATTATAGTGCCAAACATCATAATCACACCATGGAACTGACAAAAGAGGAAGAGCTTGCATTAAAGGGAGAATATGGTGAGACACTAGAGACTGCATATAGAATTTTGGTTGCAACAGGTGAGGCAACAAATGCACAAAAGCTAGTTCCTATTCAATGGGCGCATCTTTCTGGTGTTAACTATAACACAATAGGTGATGCGGGCAAAGAATTTCTTTCAAAACTATCACAAGACGCCAAAGTCAAAGTAATGACCACCGTTAATCCAATGGGATTTGACTTTGATTCTGTCTCAAAATACAATTTATCCGATGAATTCATCCAAAAGCAAAAAAGCATCGCAGATTCTTACAAAAAAATAGGTGCGATCCCGTCCTTTTCGTGTATTCCATACGAGATATTTGATCTACCAGAAAAAGGAACACAGGTCTCATTTGCTGAAAGTAATGCAGCAATCTATGCAAATTCAATTGGCAACCTCAAAACAAATAAGGAAAGCTCATTTTCTGCTCTTGCCAGTGCACTTACCGGAAAAAGCCCATACTCGGATCTAAGGATTGATGAGACACCAAACCTCACCATACAAATGAAAGTACAAAATCCAGACGAGCTTGCGTTTGGCATGCTTGGATATTTTGCAGGCAAAGTTGCGGACAACGCAGTAAGGCTGGCAGGTGTATCGGGTATGGACAAGCGTAAATGTAAGGCATTATGCGGAGGAATGGGAACATCCGGCAGATGCGGCAAATTCATTCTAGGGGAAGAATCAAAAGATTCGGAAAAAGTTGATTTTGATAAAACAGAGATGCAAAAAGTCTATGATGAGCTTAACACTGCAGACAAAGGCGACATTATAACACTTGGTAGTCCACAGCTAGGACTACAAGAGATGGCAGATCTTTCTTTGATGCTAAAGGGCAGAGAATTCTCAAAAAGATGCATGGTTTTTTGCCCAAGGGTAGTACAAGAGCAAGCGCGAAACCTTGGATATACAAATGAAATAGAACACGCAGGATGTGAGATTTTATCTGATTGTTGTACATGCCTTTCTCCGCTAGTTGACAAAAATGAATTTGACTCCGTCACAACAAACAGTATCAAGGGAGCATACTATCTGAATAATTCTAATGGTGTTGGTGTAAACCTAAAACCATTATCGCAAATCATCGCTGATGAGACAAGATGAAAGTCATAGTTCGTGGAAAAGCCCAAGGGAAAATTCTCAAAACAAACACGCCGATTAATTTCTTGGGAGCAGTTGACAAAATGACAGGCATAATTCATGATTCAAAACACGATCTTTTCGACATACCGATGAAAAATTCCATTCTTGTCTTTCCAAATGGTGTGGGAAGTAGCGTTGGAGCATACACAATATATTCTATAAAATCAAATCATTCTGCTCCATTTGCCATGATCTGTAAAAAAGTTGATCTCACAGTTGCCTCTGGCTGTGCTTTAGCAAACATTCCGTTGGTCATTGCCTCGGAGCAAGAATACGATAAGCTACAGAATGGGATGGAGCTAACACTGGATACTGACTCTGGAAAATTATAGCTTTTCTCGTATTATCCTGCCATTTGGTTTTTCTTCCTTGAAGATTATTCCTTCAAATGAGAACACACGTGTGTTCTTTTCTTTCCAACAATCTGATGGTAAGCCTGACTTTTGGCAAGTGTGATCTAGAAAATCCTGTTCACTCCATCCATATTCAACTGGAACCTGGGGTAACAGCAGACCTGAATGATACCCTTGCTTTATGATTAGGCCATCTCGTCCAACTTTAATCTTCGATGGAAGCATTAACGGATCATCAATTTTGATTTCAACTGGCGGAGTGAGAACTGTAATCTCAAATATTATGGAATCCAATTCTTGTACTGTCACTGGAGAAAATCTAGGATCCTCTGTTGCTGCAGCAATAGCTGC
Organism: Candidatus Nitrosotenuis sp.; assembly: GCA_052387615.1. GTDB lineage: Archaea > Thermoproteota > Nitrososphaeria > Nitrososphaerales > Nitrosopumilaceae > Nitrosotenuis. The sequence continues at coordinate 39,533 of JBQTIZ010000039.1, forward strand.
ATCTGGTAATGCCTGGGCCAGACTCTTCGGCAGTGGAAATCCAATACATCCACGAAGCTCATTTTTTGAATTTAATGTGACAAAAATTCCGGCATCAAAGGATAATTTTGCCTCAATGTCTTTGTCAAGCCTTAGTCTACAACCGGAGATAACAAACTCTGTGACAATTTTTCTTGCAGTAGAAACTAAAAGCTCGCCATCTCTGTCTGTAATGTTATAGGGCGTCATTTACTTCTGCGATTAATTTTTCCAAGTTTCTAATATGAGTTCCCACCCAATATGTATGAGAACATTGCTCACATTGACAAAATCTCTGCACTGATCCTGCCACTCTTGATGGAATATTATCAATTATTTGCTGTTTTACTACTTCTTGTAACATACCATTGCACACAGAACATCTAGGATTTGATAGATCAAATTTTCTCAAACACATCTTTTGTGCAATCTCTACTAGCTGTTCCTTTTCCGTGTGGGTGAGAATTTCTATTGTTATAATGTCATGTTGTGTGGCGTTAGTTACAAGAAGGTGATCTTTTGTTATTATTACTCGTTCTTCTTTTTTTGCAATCAAAATTAGACTATCATCGTCAATTGCGGCATAATATTTTGTATCAAAGCTCAGCATCCGAAGCTTTTTTGCAATTGTTCCAAGCATCGAATCTACTATAAATCTAGGGTGACTCAACTTTAGTATTGCCTGTTTCTGTTATGTGACTCTCGCCAGCAGGCAAGGCACGCACAAAGTCATCAATGGTAAACTGTTTTGCGATATCTTCCTGTAATTTGATGAATTCCACACGCAATCTTTTTCCGGTCTCTGTGATATCTGCACCACCTGGCTCTATTATTGCATAACACATGCAGATTTTTTTGACTGGATCCGGCGGACCGCACATTATGATGTATCTTTCATCGTGATACAGTATACCGACTGCCAATCGTAGATTTGGCGCCTTTATGAAATTTTTATGGCCTTCCAAGACAAAAGATCCTCTAGACAGGAATTGTCCGCTCGGTGCCGCCTTTTTTACTTGATCTGGATTTATCCAGTATGCACTCATACCATACATTGCTTCTCGCCATGCACGACTAAAGCAGACAGTAGCTTGTGCTACCTCATTTAGTGAATCAAATGGTAATGATTCTGGAACATCTTTGATAACAAAAAATGGTGAGCCAAAAATTTCGGCATGAAAGACTTTGTCGTTTTTTGCAAGCTGTTTTCGTATTATGGCAGAATTTGATGATGAATCCCTGCCACCTATAGCTAACAAATTGTCAGAAGTGAAAAACCACCTGTATCTCTCAAACCATTCCTTTTTCTTAAACTCTGTAAAGAAGACAGCCTTTTTGGTTTCCCGTGCTTGTGATTTCAGCTTGTCAATCTCTTTTTGATTTTTTCTCTTTAGAGATTCAATTGCATTTATTGCAGATGTTTGTTTTTTTGCTTCATTGTATAGTGTGGATGCTATTGCAGGGAATGACGAGTCCAGCTTTATCTGGATTTTTTCATTATCAATTTTTAAGAATGGTACGCCACGCTCCTTTACCAGTTCTGCACTTTGTGATTTTAGAATTTCATCTGCTACAGGATCAGTTATGCTAGTTATTCCCTGTGGTGGAAGGGAAAACAGTAATCTCGCCACATTTGATATTTTCTCTGATTTTTCTTTTACTGATATTATCGCCTTGCTTTGTTCATCTATTCTAGATTGTAGATCAGCAATTTTCTTATCAAGCGAACCTGTCTTGATATCTTTGCCTTTCTCTAATAGAATTTTTGAGAATATTTTGTCTAATCCCTGCATAAAACTTGGAATTGATTCTTGTTCCAAATCTGGCAGTGTGACTGTAATCGGATAGACATCAAAACTATCCTTGGATTTCACAATCACTGGAGTGTGATTCCCAGATACTATGTTCTGGACTAGGCTTTTTGCAGCCAAAACTATATTGTTGATATCATTTTCTGTAATAGATTCTCCTGTAAGATCAAAATTTACTCTGGCAGAACGCAGTATTTCTTCTGCATATTTTGCCGGCAGGCCAAATGTTCTGCCAAACCATTTTGCAATAGGTGTTGAAACTGTCTTTAATTCTACAAAACTGTCTAGTGCAATGTCAAAAATGTTGAGGCCTTTTTGGGGGGGAGGTACATAGGTCGTTCCCACATGAAGTTCTCTATGTCTAACCTCAATTGAGTGTAATAATGCCAAAACTTTGAGATCTTTGTTGCAAAGCAATATGTTTCCGTCTCCAAAAAATTCACAAATCAAAACAAATTCCTTGTCAAATCCAGAGAATGTCAGATATGCTATTCGTTCAACTCCAATTTGCTCTACTTTGACTAGTTTTAGTCGTAAAAGATCATCTCGCAGTCGCTTTATCAGTTTGTTTTCTTCCAATGCTTCAATTTTGATCGTAGTAAACCACATTCCAATTGAGGATATGACCAAAAATAGATCTGGCTTTTCTGGGTGATGTAATTTGAAAAGAATGCTGTTTTGATTTATGGAATAAATGTTATTGACATAATAATCGTTCGTCTGATTAGAGATCTCTTTGACTAAAAATGCAAGCTCTATTCCAGCTAGTCCCACAACAATTCACTAATCACCACAAACATATCCTCACTAATGAACTGAGTGTGACCAAACATTTTAAACCCGACATAATAGAGTCATCATAGAAATTTCATTGAAACATCCAAAGAAAAAGACGCCAGATCCAGAGGAGCCTACAAATAATGACACACCAGAGGTTGAATCACCAGTAGACAATCAGGATGATATTGCAAGACGAAAAAAGATACTCGATAAACTATTTTGGATACGTGTGGGTATAGCAGCGATAGGTGGTGTACTTGCTACATTTTTGTTTGAATCAATTGAAGGTGAAGAGAGAAGATGGGCATCTATTGGATTTATGATAATACTATTCATTGTCTCTGCAATAATAGGTAAAGGTATGAAGATTGGCCTGCCTCGCTCCGATAGGAAAAAAATTGTTACTACTGGAATTGGCAGTTATGTGTTCATCTATCTATTCATGTGGATTTTATCATACACACTAGTACACCTGCCAGCAACTGGTATGATACCGCTAAAGCCACTTTAACATGTGGAGTCATAAAACGCCGGGAATTCCAGATGAGGAATTTGAGCGAACAGAAGATGTTCCAATTACTAAAGAAGAAGTTCGAGTTATACAAATAAGCAAGGCAAGACTCTCCGAAGGAGATCTAGTCTATGATATTGGATGTGGTAGTGGATCTATAACAGTAGAGGCAGGCCTGCAAATTGGACATACTGGTAAAATCTTTGCAGTAGACATGGATCCAAAAGCAATAGATCTGACCAGAAAAAACCTCACTAAATTTGGTGTATCCAACGTTGAGCTAATACTAAGTGATGCCAAACAAAAAATCTCTGAATTACCAATGGCTGATGCGATTTTTATTGGGGGAACAGGCGGAGACACCAAAGACATTGTTACTTTGTGTAATTCCAAGCTAAAGACCGGTGCCAGAATTGTAATTGGTATTATTCTGATTGAGACATTGTATTCTGTCTTGGATATAATATACAAGCTAGGGTTTTCTGATATTGATATTACCCAAATCACCATATCAAAAAGTAAAAAGACCTCGACTGGCACCATGATGCTTGCAAGAAATCCAGTAACAATAATTTCTGCAACAAAAAACTAGATTCGCTTTTAACTAGGATTTTTTTGTGATGTATTATGCATGAGCTTATTTGTGTTGGATGTGGACCTGGAGATCCTGAACTACTCACAGTAAAAGGAGTCAAGGCAATACAAAATGCTGATGTAATAGCATGTCCTACTGCCAAAGAAGACAAACCAAGCATCGCATTGTCCGTAGTGGAATCGTTATTAGAAAAATCAAGAATGCCTGAAATCGTGAATCTGGTTTTTCCAATGGTAAAAGACAAGGGCACGCTAGAATCAACATGGGAAAAAAATACCAAAATTCTGGCAGACAAAGTTCTAGAGGGGAAAAAAGTAGTATACCTTACGGTGGGCGATCCGTATCTGTATAGTACTTGGATATACCTACACAGAGAGCTACAGACAAAATACTCACAAATCAAGATCAGCGTCATACCGGGAATAGTGTCGATGTTCACATTTGCATCAAAAGCAGGAATCAGCTTGGCTGAAGGTGCGGAGACAATGGCCGTTATACCGTCATGCTATGATCTGTCTCGTGTTAAAGAGACTGCAAAAAACTGTGACACAATGATATTTCTCAAAGATGGGAGATATTTTGATCAAGTCATAAAATTATTAAAAGAATCAGGATTTTCAGATGATTCAATATTTGCAATAGGACAGGATCTTGGAACACCAAATGAAATTGTACGAAAGATGACACTAGGTGAGGTAAATGAAAGTACTATGACTACAAAATATTTTTCCATAATGGTGGTAAAGCGTGTCTAAGGTTTACTTTGTTGGGTGTGGGCCTGGAGATCCAGATCTTATAACAGTCAAGGCAAAAAAATTACTGCAAAAAGCAGACGTCGTGGTGTATTCCGGATCGCTGATTCCAAATGAAATACTAAAGATATGCAAAAAAGCGAAGATGCACGATGCTGCAGCTCTAGTACGAGAGGAAATATTTGATCTACTAAAAACTGGTGCAGAACAAGGAAAGATCATAATACGACTGCATGACGGTGACCCTGCCATATATGGAGCAATACGTGAGCAGACAGACAACCTGCAAAAGAATGGAATTGAATCTGTGATCATACCTGGGGTTACATCATTTTTGGCTTCGTCTGCTGCCTTGGGATTGCAGCTAACACTGCCTGGAATCACTCAAACCATAATCATAACACGTGCAGAAAAGAGAACCAAGGTCCCAAAACAGGAGCAGATTTCTGAGCTGGCCAAGCACAAATCTACTATGATCTTCTATTTGAGCGTGCACTTGTTATCTGACATAGTGAAAGAGGCAATAAAAGGTGGATATCCAGAAACCACTCCTGCGGCTGTTGTGTATAGGGCAAGCTGGCCAGATCAAAAAGTAATTACTGGTACACTAAAAGACATTACAAAAAAAGTGTGGGCGGAAAAAATCACTCGAACTGCAATAGTGCTAATCGGCGATGTTATACGTCCAAAATCATATGAGTACTCTAAACTATATGATAAAACATTCAGTCATGGATATAGAAAGGCAAAAAAAAGTTTGCAGTGATATTTTACAATATATGATAAATTAAAATAAAAAAAGAGATTAGGACTAGCTGATTGCGGTTGTGCCGCCTACGCTGATCGTCCACGTTACAGTCAATGAGTCGTTAGCAGCAAGTGAAATGCCGCTGAATACCTGTTTTGCAAACATTGAATCTGTTTGGTGGTTTCCGTCAGTTGCGTTGAACAAGCCAGACTCATTTACGACTCTAGCACCGGAAGCAGTGTTTGTGAATGTGGATGACATTACTACGCTTGCGGCATTAGCAGTCGTTGCAGTAGTGGAATTCGTCCAACTGCTCACTGCAGCAAACTTTCTTGCAAGTCCAGTCTCAAGAAAATATGAGGTCGAGTTGTGTGGATTGCCGAGCTTAGTATCTGTAGATATTGGGTTACCTGGAGTAGTACCTGCAGTAAATGCGTTAGTTGTATTTCCGATTGCAATCCATCTGAATCCTGCAGTGTTTGCTCCTATACAAACGGTGTTTCCAGAAGCAGCACCACCAGAAGTTGCAAATAACATCTTTAACGCACAGTTTTCTCCACCATTTACGATGATGTTGTCTGTTTGTCTATATCCAAGTATATTTCCTTCCGAGTCTGTATGTACCGTAGTTACGTGTCCTGTGATTAATCCTGTTGCAGCTGTACTAGTCTTAGCATCGTTTGTTTCAGTTAAACCAAAAATGATTCCACCAAACAAGCCTGCTGCGGCTAGAGCAACACCAAGAAAGAGTGTGGTATTACCTAATTTCATTACTCTCTACTATTATATGATCTATAAAGAATTTTTGGAATTTTCTCGGAGAAATTGGTTCCAAATTGGTTATTTCGTGCGAACATATTAGACAATGATACTATACCATGATATCATGCATGCTATGTTCTATTTCTGCATCCTATTACTTTTTTTTGTGCCTAGCCATGTTCTCGCATTTGAGCCCATACCAATCACAATTTCTGGTACCATGGACAAGATTATCTTTGATGGTAAATGGACCAATGAATTCGAATGGAAAGCATCAAGTCTTAATACATATGGATATGAAAATGATGTCCAGATCGTTCTAAGAAGTGCACACCAAGATGACTTTGTATATGTCTTTTTGGATGCAATAACAGATTATTCACAGGACGAACTAAATGACTATGCAATCATCTGTTTTGATACTAAAAACAACAAATCAATAAAACCAGATCTAGATGATTACTGTTTTATGACATATCTGAATGATAAACACAGTTTTGTCTATCAGGGTGGATATGATTCAGAAAAGACTGATTTCAAAAAACTTGTAAATCCTGATGGATTTATCGGGATAAGTGTAATGTCAGATGCAAATGATAGGTATACCGCAATACCTCATCCAAGCTACGAATTCAGAATTCCTACAAATCTAATTGGGAGAGAAAGTATTTACGGTTTTTATTTTCTAGTCTATGACGGAAATTCACAAAAAACATACAGTTATCCACAAAATCTAGACACTGAAAACTTTGTTTCAAATCCTAGTCAATGGGGGGAGATATATTCTCCAGACAAGTCATTACCAGAGTTTTATCTCCCACCCTTAATCATAATAGCCGGATTTAGCATTGTCATAATTCTGACTAAGATCAAAAATGGAAAAATTTCATTACAATGATGAAATCAGAACTAGATATACATTAAATCAAAATATACTCAAGTGCAAAAATGTTAGTCAGCGATAAGAGCAAATTCGATCACCATATTCAGCATTACGGACAGGATTATGTCCGGGACATACAAAATTACAATTATCTATTCAGGCACACAAGTAAAGAGATCCACACACGAAATAAGAAATTAGGTTTGTATCTGCATATAATTTTAATCCTCATCGGTTTAATAATTTGTGCCAAAAAATAATTCCGATATTTTGATGAAACTCTTATCAGATACTATAATCATCCAGTACACATGACAATAACCTTGTACAAAAAAGACGACTTGCAGAGGGAGAGCAGTTCAGCATCACACAAAACATAGCAGATCTAAAAGATACGCCAGTAAAGCACAGCTCATCGTCGATGAGAATAACAAACAATGCGGTATTATTATTCACAAAAAAGAACTGGCAAAAACAAGGTCATGCAAACGTGTATTTGGTCGGCTCACTTTACAGGGCTGCAGGAATCTGTCCGCCAGTGGGATTTGGCAGGGGAGCAGTAGTTGATTGCGGAATGATACCAAACATTTCACAGGCAGGAGACACGCTTGCTCATGAGCTTGGGCATTACTTTGGGATATCAAAGCACGTCAAAGACGAGGGACAGAATCTCATGACAAAAGAATCCGACATATCCGACGGGATACTGACAGACGAACAGGTAGAAGAGATACACAAGACACTGACTAAAAACATCGGAAGATCAGGACTGCGAAACGGTTAGTCCTCATTAGTAGAACAAATTCATTGTTAATACAAAAAGCGCTATATGACTATATTATTAAAGAAACAAAAAGAATTTTCGCCGTCAAACTCTACTCATAAGTTGAGGAGCTTGATTGGGACGAAAGTCCAGATGGTGAGGGAACTGATGGGAATCTGTCCCCGATTTGCTGTTCTGCAACTGCTGATGCCTCTTGTAGAATCTTTTCTGTTTCTTCGCTTGAAACATCGGATCCAACATTAAATGCATCCCCTGCCAGTGAGTCCATCATCAAGCCGCTGAGTGTTTGTGTCATGGAGTTTAGCTCTGCATCTGCTTCTGGCATAAAGCGTCCTAGCGACGACTTGAGGCCTTTCATAGTCGACATTGCAGGACCGATTGCTACCATTGCATCACCAAGATCATGTATTGTGGTGAGGCGCAATTGTACTTGTTCTAATGCCATTCTTGCATTGCCTAGCATCTTTGTGACTTTACGTATTTCAGCTAGTTCGTTTGATAAGACTCGACTTGCACTTGTGTCGTGCTGTTGCATTGCAGCTACGATTCGTTTGAATAGTTGAGCGTCACGTTCGTGCAATTTATTTAACATTGAATCCATTTTTGAGATTTGTAGTTGCAGTTTGTTGACTGCGGTTTGTATTCTTGGTTTCAATGCACCCTGTGGCTTGACAGAGTCTCGAAGTTTGTCTGCCACACTTGCAGTTTCCTGACGTGCCCAATTTTTCTCGAAGCCGGTCATGCGCAACCATTTAGAATCTAATTCTTAATTCGCATAGTGCATTATAATCAACTCAAGAGTAAATTTAGCTAACAAACCGTAAATCGGAGAGAAATGTAATGAATACAATGAGCAAAGTTGTAGTATTTGATTCTGGTTTAGGTTCATTATCAATAGTTCAAGCAATTCGCAAGACAACTAAGGCAAACATAATCTATTTTGCAGATCAAAAATACTATCCATATGGAAAAAAAACTCCAACAGAACTTCGCAAAATAATACAGAACACAATAAAATCGCTAAAAAAAGAATTTTCTCCCGATGTCATGATAATTGGATCAAATACACCATCACTTCTGTTTCCAGATTTATTTCTGGATAATGATAGACTGATCGGGGTGTTACCCCCCTTACTATTGGCTAGTAAAAAAACAAAAACCAATTCAATAGCAGTGTTAGGAACAACTGCAACAATAAAGAGTCATGAATTAGATAGTTACATACACAACAATATTTCAAAAAAATGTTCAGTATGCAAGATTGATGCAACAGAGCTAATTGATCTCGTTGAATCTGCGGAGTTTATCCACAATAAACAATATTGTATAAAAATAATTAAAAATAAGCTAAGCAAATTATTTGAACAAAGAAATGTTGATGTTGTCACACTATCTAGTACGCATTTACCATTTTTGTTAAAAATTTTTCATAAGGTTTTTCCGCAAATCTTGTTCCTTGATCCTGCAATGGATGTAGCAAACCAATTAATTAGAAATAATTTTTTCAAAGAGTCAACTAGATCTAGTTTACAAATTTTTTCATCCAAAAATCCATTGAAACTACAAAAAAATTTGGAAAAAATGCAAGTCAATAAATCTGTAAAGTTTTTTGAATGCTAAATCTGTTTTTTTACATTCAATCAAACCTCTTAAAATTTTTTCATTAGTTATTTTTGGTTGTAGAGCATACAATGATGATCTGATACCATAAACCAGTCTGGCATCATCAGATAGAGTATTTGCCAATGTGGCATGTGTTTTCTCTAATAATTTCCTCACATCTTATGTGAATTTTTCACCTACATTTCTTAGTCATGTTTGCAGGAAAAATTCAAGCTTTTGAATATGGTTCAGAGCTATCTTTCAAATTTTGTTGGTGCGAATAATTGAAAAATATCAAAACGGTTTCTATAGTATTAGCACTTGTCTTATCTCTTTCATTGATTAGCTCATCGTTTGAAGATACAATCCCGTCAAATGACAAACTTCAAGATTCATCAATAAAATTTATTGAAAAATCGACAGAGTCAAAGATAACAAAACACCTAACGATAAATCTTGAAGAAAAGACAACAAAATTTGTTTATCCAGAAGTCCAGCTCCTTCTTGTAAAGAAACCGACGATGCACAATAGATCTCTAGTCCAACTATCTGAGGACATCTCGGTTTCAAATGATGATGGATCACAAACACAAATTCGTATTGTAAAACATGACAGATATCAAACAATGTTGGATAGGCTATTTGGATATCGTAAGATGGAGTTTGACAATGTTATTGGTCTACCCCTGTTTGATAATACCATTACCACATCATATAGTTACATTATGACTCCTCTGGATCATAGTATAGGTGTATCAGATGACTATGGTACAGTTATACTCCAGTCTACCCAACAACTGATTCCAGCTGATCTACATGATACTAATTTATTTGCTCAAGGAAATGATAATCAATTTACTATTAATTTTGATAACCAAATAAAATCAACACTCGATCTGTTTGGCCAGTATTCCACAACACTACTTCCAGTATTTGCTATTACAGCATTCTATGTTATCGTTAGATCCGATAATTTAATAATACAAACTAAAGAACGCAACAGAATTTTTTGTGCTGTCTTTATTTGTCTTTTAATATCAACAATGGTTGTCACTCCATTATCGATATCTTCTTCATATTACGCATATGGAGAATCACCAGAAAATTCAACTGATACTATTGATGAATCAGTAAACCCTGATAGAGTTCTACCCCCTGACTATACCATTAGATACAATTATTCAGTTTCTGATGACTATAGTGCTACCAACTCTACCCAAACCCTAGATACCCAGACCAACTCTACCCAAACTGTATTGCCAGTACCTGAACCGGTGGCATCTTTAGACTCCGATATAGTTCAAAATAATACAAAGTATGTAGGCGAAGTAAGTCTAAACCAAACTGGCTTTGTGATCGATGGGGGATATGTGCAACTTGAAAATAATGAAACAAACAACAACTCTAACTTCACTATATCGACTTGGATAAAACCAGATTATCAGTCAGCATATACAGTATACACAATTGCTAGTAAGCAGAATATATTCAAACTAGTGCTAAATAACGTCGCAGTACCAAATCACAAAATTGATTTCTCAGTCTTTGATGGCTCAAAATGGTATTCAGTACGCTCCACTACAAAAATTACGGAAAACTGGATTTATCTAACTGCAACATTTGACGGAGATACTTTATCTCTATATACTAATGGCACTATCAATTCCAAGTTTTCAATAAATGCAGCAAACTTGGAATCAAAATCATATTCTTCGATAGAATCTGAGCTGGTTGACACAACTTCTGATATCTTAATTGGAGCTACGTCTGATCTTAGAGTAGATGAAAACACAGCAAATAGTTTCTATGGTATAGTTGATAAATTTGCAATTTATAATGAATTATTAACAAAAGAGCAAATTTTACAAATTTATGAAGATACTCTATCTGAAATCGAAAATAAATTAACATCTCAACCAAAGTCTATTCAGGACATTGAACAAGTACCAATCGATCTTTTAACTGCGCTTACAAATAGCACAATTACACAAAAGATTGAGCTAAATTCCACTGAAATAACTCTTGATCAATCACTCAACTCCACATTGAATACAAACTCTACAGAATTCATAATCGTTCCGCAGTTTGAGACTACAAACACATTCACACTCTCTGTTTGGGTGACGCCTGACTATAGTAAGGGCTCAGATGAATTCACAATATTTGCCAAGGAAAAAGCATTCATGCTATCAATAAACAATGCAATCACTCCAAGTCGCGCCCCAAAATTCTCTGTATTTGATGGAATAAAATGGACCGATGTTATAGCAAACGCAAAAGTAGAAGGATTAACTCACATAGCGGCAGTAGTTAATGGAACAGAGATCTATCTGTATGTTAATGGTATACTAGAACAACAAGCCACGATTGCGGACTCGATTAGAATTACACAAGGAAAATCAGCACTTGTTCCAAGCGAGATTGCTGATTCCGACTCTAACATTGTAATAGGTGCTTACATGTCTACACTACGTAAGGAGACCACACTTACAAACCAATTTTCAGGAATAATTGACGAGCCTCAGTTTTTTGATAGTGCTCTTGATCAATCCAAAATAAAAGCAATCTATCACCAGAGATTCCTTGATGAATTTTCCATACATCTATATGAACTAGTATCGATGACAGATGAGCTAAGTACAACTTCAGCAGTTGCTGTTTCATTCCTTAATACCACAATCAATCTTAATGGAACTTTGCCAGAGTTAGTACCAATCCCAATAGAACCAAAGATAGATTCTATAAAGAGTACATATCTAATCACAGAAAATCCAGAATTCGAGCTAGAACTATTCAATGATACTGCAGCCATCCTAAAACAAAAACAAGAGCTACGGATTGCTACAAGCATATTGGCAAACACCACGCAGACTCTGACTCAAACTGTAAACACCACAAATGAAACAGATAGTCAGGCAGCTGAGACACCAGCAGTATTTGGCTGGATATTTTATATTATTCCAAGAGCACATGCGGAGGAAAACCAAGTGTCCGACAGCATTGAAATTGAACATATCAAACAAGAAGTTCAGGATATACAGACCCAAATATCAAACATTGATTCTACTGATAATATTAGCAAAGAAACAATTGTAGAGGCAACAGAACAGATTAAAGTTGTAACAGACAAGCTCTCACAAATTGCAAACTCACAAGATCCACAAACAAGAGATGAACTACAAGAATCACTTGACAAGATCAAAGACATTACAGAAAATGATCCAGAACCAATACAAGAAGATCAATGGATTGAAAATGATGATTCCATAATAACCGAAATATATGATCCTAGTGGCTCAGTCGTATCACTTCGTTCCACATTTGAGAAGATCAGAGACGGCAAGTTCAAGATCGCTTTGTCTGCAGACGATATCAAAAAGCCTGGTCTCTATAGAATAAAAACAATTGTGACCATAGATGGAGAACAATATACAACAGAAAAAGAATTTGCATGGGGACTAGTCTCACTAAACACCAAAAAGAGCATCTACAAACCTGGTGAAACTGCAGATCTTATCATAGTTGTACTTGATAATCAGGGACATCCAGTATGTGATGCTAATCTTTCAGTAAGCATCCAGTCACCGGATTTACAGACAACATTGCTTGATTCTGATAACGGAATAACCAGAGATACAGAGTGCGGCCTGTATAATTCGCAATATATCCCATCTGTAAATGGAACCTATAATGTCAATGTTCACGCTATATCTACTAATATTGATACAACATTTGATACGACATTTGATGCCAGAGAGCAATTCGACTATGACATAATTAGAACAGCACAAAGCAAAGTGGATCCAGTCACTAATCCAAACCAGTTTACAGTACGCATTGATGTTGAATCATTTCTTGATTCTAACAATATAACAATTACAGAAAAAGTGCCAGCTGTATTTGAAATAGTAACTGATGCAAACGTAGTAACCGAAGGCAAAACTAAGATACTTACTTGGTCAAAGAACCTCCAAGATTCCAAGACATTCGTAGAATATTCATATTCGATTCCGCTAGAATTTCCACAGCTTTATGCCCTTGGACCACTTGAAATAAGCTCAGAATCTGGTAGCTTTACTGAGGCAAGATCCTGGTTTGTGGCAGCAGACCCAATTCTTGTGCAGCAAAACGTGGGTGGTATATTGGTGTATACTGATGCTACTGCTGGAACTCCAAAATACAGAATCTATAACAACACTGCCACAACTAAATGGGGCTCAGAGCAGAGCGCAGCCTCTACAGGAGTAAGCAACATCGATTCATTGATGATCAAAGCAGCTACAACAAGGGATGAATTCATACTTGTGGCAAGGACTGCTGATGTCATAACAGTCCAGATAAACGGTACACATGGTAGCGCCGGTACAAGATGCTGGGGTGATGGTACTACTTGTGGTAGTGTGCTAACACTTGCAACAGCTGCAAGTGCAGTAGATAGTCAGGCATTTGATGTTGCATATGAGACAAACTCAGGTGACGCAATTGTTGTATATACAACCAATACTGATACCAATAGGCCTCACTACAGAATATGGAACGGAACAGGTTGGACTGCGGATGCAGCAATAAGCCAAACACGACTCACAGGTGGTACACTTGAATGGATCAAGCTTGCACCTGATCTACAGTCTGACAAAATAGCATTGGCATTTTCCGACTCTAATGATGATCTTAGTGCCATTATCTGGAGCGGTAGCACATGGAACACTGAACCGGGATTTGCACTAGACAGAACCTTGACAGCATCTGATACTCAAAAATTCGATCTGTCTTATGAGGGAGCTTCTGGAGACTTGATAATATTCAGCGGAGACACAGCTACTACTCTGACAAGAAGTATTCTTATAGGCAGCACATGGTCAAACGGAACCACTACCACAACGCAGATACCTACCATGGTTGATGTTTCTGAGGACTTTAATGCTACTACTAACCGCGTTGGAGTTTCCTGGACAGAAGTGACTGGTAACGATGCACAGGCTGCGGTGTGGGATGGCTCATCTACAGTTACACTAGGATGTAACGATGCCTCGATAGACACAGTTGGCAACTTTAATCGTGGTTCAGCTGTGGCAGTTAGTGGCAACTTCGCTAGGAACGTACTAGTTGTATATGCAGATTCGGCATCCGTGAATATAGACTGGTGTACTGCCACAGAAGCAGCTACACCTGTTTGGACAGCACAAACTGACATAAACACCGTCTTGGATCCAACAACTTCTGAGCTTAGCATTAGATTGTTCAAATTTCCAAAAACAACTAGTGTACTTATGATATCATCTGATCGTGCAGCCACGGCTGATCTCTTGGCTAGAGTGTATGATGTAGCAGCTAACACATGGACTGAAACAGAGGGTGGAACTGCATTAGAAACAGAGCTGAGTGGAACTGGAATGAATTTTGATTTTGCGTTTAAAAGACGAGATGCAATCTCACTCACAGAAAGACTCGGCATCACCGACACCGTCTCAATAGCTCAATCCAAATCTCTCACAGAAAGACTCGGCATCACCGACACCATTACCAAATCCACATCCAAGTCCCTAACAGAAAGACTCGGCATGACTGACACTCTCACCAAATCACCATCAATATCTCTCACAGAAAGACTCGGCATCACCGACACCGTATCCACATCCCCATCAATATCTCTCACAGAAAGACTCGGCATCACCGACACCGTCTCTACATCAGTATCCAAGTCACTCACCGAATCACTAGGATTGACTGACACTCTCACCAAATCACCATCAATATCTCTCACAGAAAGACTCGGCATGACTGACACTCTCACCACATCCCCATCAATATCTCTCACAGAAAGACTCGGCATCACCGACACCGTCTCTACATCAGTATCCAAGTCACTCTCCGAATCACTAGGATTGA
>JBQTIZ010000040.1:0-22742 GCA_052387615.1 Candidatus Nitrosotenuis sp.
AAGAACACCAATCTGGAAGACTCGTACAAGAAACTAAATACAATGATAAACGCAATCGAAAAGTAATGCGTTCAACCAAAATAGTAACGTCCTTTGTGACAAGCCAAGAAAAACTACTCATCCTAAAGCGAAGCAATAAGGTAAAGAGTATGAAGGGACTTTGGGGTGCAGTAAGCGGAATAATAGAAGGCGACGAAGATCCACTTCATCGAGCAAAAATCGAAATCTATGAGGAAATTGGTGCAAAGCCAGACGCCATACAGCTACTAAAAGCTGGAAAAGACATGACGATATCATCACCGCAATATCTAGACCACCAGTGGCACATCTTTCCGTTTT
The DNA here is from genome assembly GCA_052387615.1 of Candidatus Nitrosotenuis sp. GTDB lineage: Archaea > Thermoproteota > Nitrososphaeria > Nitrososphaerales > Nitrosopumilaceae > Nitrosotenuis. The sequence continues at coordinate 340 of JBQTIZ010000040.1, forward strand.
TGTTCAAAATGGAAACTAGAAAAATTTCTCTAAACTGGGAGAACAGCTCCTACAAGTGGATAAAGCCAGAAGAGATCAATCAGTACCAAACTGTTCCAAGCCTGGATGAAGTATTACTCAATTTGCTGTAGATTTTCGTTTTCTTTTACGTATTTTCTTTGCTGCGGGAGCATCAGATACACACATGCGCCACCACACATTGTACATGGTACGTTGTTGCCAGTGTGTTGTCCTGTCCTGTTATGGATACGAGCTGCCTCTTCTGGATCAATGGATAATGCGATTTGTTTTTCCCAGTCCAGTGTGCGTCTTGCTTCAGTCATCTTTGTGTCCCAAATGATTGCTTTTTCTCGGAGTTTCACTAAATCGCCGGCATGAGCTGCAATTCGGTACGCAATTAAGCCCTGCCGTACTTCATGTGCGTTTGGCAATGCCAAGTGTTCTGCAGGTGTCAGATAGCACAGTAAATCAACGCCCTCACTTGCCGCAATTGCTGCACCTATTGCACTTGAGATGTGATCATATCCCGATGCGACATCTGTGACTAGTGGGCCAAGCACATAATATGGAACATCACCAATCAGGGATTTTGCCAGTCTTACATTCGCTGCAACCTCATTTAGTGGCACATGCCCCGGGCCTTCTACCATAACCTGAACATCTTGTTCATGTGCTTGCTTTGTCAATCTTGAAATGTTGATCATTTCTTGCACTTGGAGCTCATCGTGAGAGTCCAAAATAGAGCCTGGACGCAACGCATCTCCAAGACTAAATGTTACATCGTATTTTTTTGCAATCTCCATCAAATAATCATAGTGCGTAATGTAGGGATTTTCCTTATCGTACTTTAACATCCAGGCGGCAGTAATTGTTCCACCTTTACTCACAACTCCGCCATACCTCTGAACTTTGAGGATTCTCTTTGCGATTTCCTTTGTTATACCGGAATGAATTGTAGTGTAATCTACGCCATCTTTGGCATTATTCTCAAACGCATTTAGAAAATCATCCTCAGTAATATCTAGCGGATTTTTGTGCTTTTCAACGCCATGGTTGTATGCCTCGTAAATCGGAACTGTACCGAATGTTATTGGCGCTGCTTCTAGCAAAGCACGTCTGATTGCACCAACATCACCGCCATCGGACAAATCCATAATGGTATCAGCGTGATGTTTTACTGCAACGTGAGCTTTTTCAATTTCTTCATTTAGATCCACTTTGAGAGTTGATGTGCCAATGTTTACATTGACTTTGGTTTTTAGTCCCTTTCCAATGCCAACTCGATGAACCTTTTGTGGCCTTACATTGTTTGCAGGTATGATAATTGAGCCTGTTGCCATTCTCGACTTTAGCCATTCGACGCTTACTCCCTCATCTTTTGCAACTTGTTTCATCTCATCTGTGATGATTCCACGTCTGGCAGTACCAAGCTGAGTTCCCATGGTATCAATATGGCGACTCTAGATTTAAACAGTGGGAGGTAATCTTGTCTGAACCTTACCTGAATTTACAAATACTAAGAAATTGTACAAACTTTCATGAATGTTTTAGCAATTGGCGGATCAGATCCGTCGTCTGGTGCTGGAATTCAATCCGACATAAAGGCCGCACATACACTTGGCGCAAATTGTTTTTCTGTTATTACTGCAATTACTGCTCAAAATTCTCAAAAATTTAGCTTTGCAGAATCAGTTTCTGCCAGATCTGTTGGGATGCAGCTTGATTCAGTGTTATCGGATTTTGATATCGATGTCATAGTATTAGGAATGGTGTATGATCATTCCATAATAAAAAAAATTCATTCAAAGATAAAGAGTAAAAAAATCCCAATAATCCTAGACCCAGTCATAAAATCCACCACTCAGGGTGTTTTACTCAAAAAAAATGCGATTTCTGCACTCAAAAAACTCTTGATTCCAATTTCCCACACCATTACACCTAATGTTAGCGAGGCAGAGCTACTTTCAGGCGTAAAAATCAAAAAATATGACGATCTGATAAGAGCAGCAAAATCACTTGCCAAGCTCGGTGCAAAAAACATCATAATAACTGGGCACTTATTTGAGAAAAACAAGATTAGTGATTTCGTATATCACAGCAACACACACTATTCCATTTCGGGCAAAAAAATATCAGGACAGAATCATGGTAGCGGATGCAATTTTGCAATCGCTTTGGCATATTCAATTGTGAAAAAAAATAAAATCAAAGATGCGGTAATTTTTGCAAAACAATTCACATATGATGCAATAAGGTCATCTCAGACACTTGGTCATGGGGTAAAAATCACAAACCCAAAAAAGGATTCAATAAAATCCGAGCTTGGATTGGCAATCACTCAATTTGAAAACTTTGATGGGATCAGCGCACTAATCCCAGAATGTCAGACAAACTTTGTCTTTGCAAGACCAAAGGCCAAATCAATTAATGATATAGCTGGAATTGCTGGAAGAATAGTAAAAATTGGAAATAAAGTAATGACCGCAGGAAGTTTGGAGTATGGTGGCTCAAAACATGTCGCAACTGCGGTATTTACTATGCAAAAAAAATTTCCACAGATAAGATCCGCCCTAAATCTAAAATACAATGCAGACCTAGTCACAAAATTTGCAAAAACTAGGGCCAAAATATCCAGCTATGACAGAATCAAAGAGCCAAAATCAAACAAGATTAGAGAAAACTCGTCAATTTCATGGGGCGTAAATCAAGCAATAAAAAATTCAGCCATGCCGCCAGATATTATTTATCACCGTGGTGATTTTGGAAAAGAGCCAATGATCATCGTGTTTGGGAATAACCCCACCCAAGTACTGACCAAGATTTCAAAAATTCTCTGATTAGTACAAAGATCTTTGTGCAACTGAGCATAAATACTCGGTATTTTTATCTAGTTTCGTGAAAGCAGTTATCTTGGCAGGAGGCCTTGGGACAAGGCTTCAACCGTACACGACATTTTTGCCAAAGCCAATGCTTCCACTTGGGGAAAAACCGCTCCTGGAACACCTAATTGAATGGCTCAGGCGCAACAAAGTGGATGAGATCGTACTGTGTGTCAGCTATTTGAGAAAGACAATTGAGGACTATTTTGAAGATGGTGCAAGATTTGGAGTCAAAATAGAATATGCAGTTGCAGACAGGCCCTTGGCAACTGCTGGTCAGCTAAAAACTGCCGAATCTTTTGTTAATAGCACATTTGTGTGTGTTTATGGCGATTCTGTCTTTAATTTTGATTTGAAAAGAATGATCACACAACACAAGGCAAAAAAATCGTTTATCACGATGAGCCTTCATGAGTACAAGACCAATCTGAAATACGGTGTAATTGAAACCAACAAGTCAGGTAAAGTAACTGCATGGAATGAAAAACCAGAGATCAAAGCAAACATCAACATTGGATGCTATGTAATGGAACCTGGAATATTTTCATATGTACCACAAAACAAGCCGTACGGAATGGACGATGTAATCAAAAAGGCACTAGTGAGAAAAAAAGATGTCGGTAGTTTTATGATCAAAAATGGATTTATCGACATTGGTGACAAGGCATCCTACAAAAAAGCATATCAAGAATTTAGAGAAAAGCTTGGCAAGATTTAATGTCTGAAATCACAATTCGTAAAATAGTCGAGTCTGATCTGGACAATGGGTTTTTGGAATCACTCGACTCTCTACGTAAGGCAAGCGATATTGGCAGAAAAAAGGCAGGGCAAGTTTTGCATACGATTAACCAAAATCCAGATCATGTGATTTTTGTTGCTTCATACAAAGACAAGATAATTGGCTCAACTACACTACTAATTGAGCAAAAATTCATCCATGACGGTAGCAAAGTAGGCCACATTGAAGATGTTGTAGTGTCAAAGGAACATCAATCAGGTGGGGTCGGTGCCATTATAATCAAAACCGTGCTAGAATATGCCAAAAACCAAGGCTGCTACAAGACAATACTGGACTGCGATGACAAAGTCAGACCATTTTATGAAAAACTAGGCTTTGTTAGACACTCTAACGGAATGCGATACGACCACTAGAAATATTCTTTGACTGGTCGCTTTTTTGTCTTGAATAAAAATCCTCCAACACCAATTATTGCAAATGATATTACCATGAACAGCGACGGTACAGATTCAACTGTGTAGACTCGATAGTTTTGATCAATTTTTGGAATGGTTGAATTTGCCAAAAACATTCCCGCAAACAAAACAATCCCACCTGCAATAATCAGCGCGCCGATTTGTCTTGAGCCATATCTTTTTGACATTACAAATGCAGTTCCTGCAAGACTCATTGCTGGTGCAACTCCAATTGATATATACATTAGAATTTTTGCCTCAGGCTCTACTTCGACATTTGGATGTGTCAGATAATTGTAAAGCACGTTGATTTCTCCAGCAAACATTACAAAAAGTCCAAGGGCAGCAATTGTGATGTATTTTTCAATTCCTGCCATAGTATAGAAAAATTATTTTAGATAAATAAACGGTGTGACCTAGACTATACCAACAAGGCCGGCAAGTTCTTTTCTGCATGCGGCTCCAAGTTGTTCTGCTGCCTTTTCTGGAGTAATTGAATTCAGAAATACCCCATAACCTCGCTCAAGACCAGACCATGCAGATGTGAGTGGATATACCTCAATGTGCCAGTGAATTTGTCTGCTGTTTTTCTTTTCTGGGGATAGGTGGAACACTAAATTATACGAGATGTTTTTGAGCGAGTTTGACAATCCGCCAAGCGTTGCTCTCAAAATAAGCGACAGATCATTGATTTCTTTTTGAGTTATTTTGGAAAAACTGGTCGTATGTTTTTTTGGGCAAATCCAAAACTCGTATGGGTGAGATGGTGCCCAAGGGCAAAACGCCAAGAATCCCTCAGTTTGAAGCACTTGACGAGGCCCGCCAATCTCAGCATTTACTGACTGGCAAAGTGGGCATACACCTTTTTCATTTACGATTCTGTGCGAAGATTCGGCTTCTGCCTCAATTAGTGGAGGTATTGTGGAAAATGTGACTAAATTGATGTGTGGGTGTGCAGTTACGCTTCCGGCTTCTTTTCCATGGTTTATGTAAATTGAAACATACGTTACACCGCGTTGCGTGTAGAGCCATCGTAATCTATCCTGTATGACTACTAGAATGTTTGACCACTGATCAACAGGTATTGTGGCAAGAGAGTCCTTGTGCTTTTCAGACGCCACAAGAATATAGTGATACCCATATGCTGGCTCTGAGTATAGTGGCCTGTCGCTATACGAGTTTTCTGCAGAAATAGAAACTGCCGGATTTTTGCTTTCAAAGACTCTGACGGTCCAGTCCTCAACATAATTATCTTCAGAGTCCTGCAGTCTTTGTAGCATTCCGTCTTTCGCAACAAGAGACAGCAAAGACGGATTTGTCATGGATTCGTTTCCAGGACAGAATGAGCACTTTTTTGAATCATCAACTTTATCGTCGTTTTGGGAGACAATGACAAATCGTTCAGAAATGTAGTCTTTTCTCATGGTTCCCATATTCGATACTATGAATGTGTGCATGATAAAACCTTTTCAAAGATCGCAATTTGCATTTTGGGTCAGCTGAAAGTTTAAAGTGAACTAGGATCAGTTTTCAAAAAGGGTAGTTACAATTTGTCAGACAATACCAAAATCAAAATGGTTTATGTTTTACTTGACGGCGTAGGTGATCTACCACATCCGGATCTAAAGGGAACTACGCCACTAGATTATGCCAAAACTCCAAGTCTTGATAGGATGACAAAAAACGGCGCGATGGGTGAGGTCATTTCAGTTGGAAAGGGAATTGCTCCTGAATCCGACATTGCAGTCTTTAACATGCTTGGCTACAAGTTTCAGCACTCTGAATATGCAGGGCGAGGCGTAATTGAGGCAATAGGGACTGGGATTGACTTTAAGGATGGCGACTTGGCATTGCGCGGAAACTTTGCAACACTAGACGAATCTGGAATAATTTCAGATAGGCGGGCAGGTCGCAAAATAGAAAAAGAAGACGCACTTGCGGTATCAAAAGAAATTGAGGACACCATCAAGTTCTCAGAGCCTGGCGCATCGGTAGTAGTTGTGCCAACCATAGGCCACAGGGTTGTAGTCAGGATTCGCTGCGAGGGCAAGCAGTTATCATCAGAAATAACAAACACGGATCCAGCATACTCTAGAGTCGATGGGATGGGAATTGCAAAGGCGGTAGGTGATTATCTGAAAATAGAGCGATGCCTTCCGCTAAAAGATGTTCCAAATTCTGCACTGACTGCCAAGCTAGTAAATGAATTCACAGAGCAATCACTCAAAATACTAAAAGAAAGCAAGACCAACCAGAGAAGAAAAACGCAAGGAAAAAAAATGCTAAACTCTATTTTGCTTCGCGACGCAGGCAATCACTACCCAAAGGTTGTTCCAATCAATGATTTGTATTCAATGAGATTTTCATGTATAGTTGATATGCCAGTGGAAATTGGCATATCTGAAGTGCTCAAGATGCGCACCTTCAATGCGGGAGGCCTAACGGACTATGAGGAAAAGGCACGCGTTGCAGCAAAGGCATTGGAGACAGAAAACGCAATCTATGTTCATCTAAAAGGTCCAGACGAGTTTGGCCACGACGGAGACGCAATTGGAAAGATGAAAAACATTGAGGAAATCGACCGGCGATTCTTTGGCACTTTGCTGGATAATATTGACACCCGCAAAGTCGCAATAGTAGTGTCGGCGGATCATTCTACGCCATGCATCAACAAGGGCCATTCCGACGATCCTGTCCCGGTTTTGGTTTCTGGAGACATGGTCAAAAAAGACAACAGCGCGCGCTACACGGAAATGAATGCAAAAATCGGCAGTATTGGTTTATTGGAAGGCGCCCAAGTCGTAAAGACTGCAATACAGCTAATCAAATAGTAAACAAAGAGATCTGCCCTGAGCGCATAATCTCATCTACTTTTTGGCGCATCATATCAACATTGATGTCATGATATGTGCCAGTAGAGTTTGCAAGTTTTTCCATTGCTCGCCCCAGAACAGAAAGACAGATAGTGTTCTCTGCTTTTTGATAGTGAACCAGAGCAGCTGCAATCAGTATAATTCCCTGGACTAGGTCTTTTTCTCCTTCATATGATTTCTTCCAGACACTTTCTAGTACTTCGTGTGCCTCCCAGAACCGCTCCTCATTAAAATAAAAAATTCCTTGCTTGATTGCGTCATTTTTTTCGATATGCTCTTCAATTACTTGCCTTGCATGATCCAGCGGCGCAATTGGAGACAGTTTGTAAATCAGCTTATCCATCACCAGCTTGCTAATTGATACATCAAACTCTACATATTTTGTGGCAACTCGACAATCACGAATTATGCAGTTCAGCCCCGTTCCAAGTCTTCTTGCCTTTGCAAGCAGCTCGCTTGTGGCATTTGGGCCATATCCAGTGTTTTTGAGATGCAGCATGAATCGATCCAACAGATTATGTGGTGATTAGTTTTCTTAAATCTCTTCGGGAAATCCAATCAAGGTTTATATGAAATAGAAAAACGAGGCAAGAATACATGTCAATAGAAACAGTAAGCGATGTAAACAATACATTTCTATCAAGAAGAGAAATCATTTGTAATTTCAAGGGTTTGGCAGGCAAGCTCAAAAAGCTAGATGCGGCAGACATGATTTCAAAACAGTTCAAGCTTGACGGCAAAGTAATCATTCCAATTTTCATGAAGAATCATTCCGGCAGACCAGAAGTTACAGGTACTTTCTATGTCTATGACAATGAGGAATTGGCAAAAAAACAGGTCAATCCAACCATTTTCAAAAGACTAGACAAAATTAAAGCAGCAATTGCAGCGGCCGCTCCAAAAGAAGAGACGCCTGCCGAAGAGCCAAAAGAGGCGAGCTCGTAATGGCAGACAAAAAGGCAAAAGCAAAGGCAACAGGCATTGCATCATACTATAAAATTTCTGGCGACAAGGCAGCCAGAGTACACAAGTCTTGCTCAAGATGTGGTAAGGGCGTATACATGGCAGACCACAAAAACAGAAAGACCTGTGGCAAGTGCGGACTAACCGAGTTCATTCAATAGAGTTTTTTCTTTCGTAGTTTAGATTCTCGTTCTTCATATTCCTTGATTTTTTGCAGCAATGATTGGTCTAGTGCCACCTTGGCCAAAGACTCTGCAGACAGCTTGACAGTGTTGGCATCAAGCGCCACATTTGTCACAGGCAACTGCTTTGATATCCAGAATTTTTCGGTCTTGTCTTCTAGCTTATAGTCCTTGAATCCAGTTGGGAATTTTTTTGTAATATGAGTTAGCAAGGTTTGGTCTGAGAAGACAGCCCTTGGCTCAAAAAGTCGAGTGCTGTCTGCATATGTATTCTCAAACAAATTGGATGACACCTCGTCAGATAGTATCTCCATTTTTGATATTTTGCGAATTAATTCGATATAGTGCAAAAACTCGTGTGCCAAAATTGCGTGTATTGTTCCCTTTAGGCCAAATGCCACAAGCGGTGCTGAAATCTGAATCACGACTTGGAATTTTTCCTCAAAAAAGACAGGGATTGTTCGCGCAAATAATATTCCATATTGAAATGATACATCAGATCCACTAGTCAGAATTGCAGATGGCTCTACATACGAAATTGGATAACTAGTCCCAGATGCTTTTTCTATTCTTTGAATTCCCACGGTAACTAGCTCAAATCTTTCCAGTATTGTATCGTAGATGTCTTGCGGTAAGAGTCCATTTTGGTATGCTTCTCTTATCTTTACTAGCTGATCCAACGGTATGATTCAAAATAACACGTGTAAAAAGCCTTAGTGTATGCTTACATCATCAAAGTCAAATGTTTCCAGTTTGCATTTATTTGAAATCAGATCAGAGACATTTGGGAAAACGTCTTCTCCTGCAACAAAGTGCTTTAGCGGAACTCCACCATCTAATTTCATGACAAGATAAAACGAGTTTTGCGAGTCAAATGTGCATTTGGCGTAATAGATTTTCTTTTCCGATCGTTTGCCCGAGTTTTCATAGATTGCAACTGTATTGTTGTTTAGATCATCCAGATTGGTAAGAGTTTCTGATGTGATTGGGTTCTCAGTTGTAATGCATAGTCGCACCTTTGATGTAAATGGAATCGGTCCCTGAGGAATTTTTTGTATTTGCTTTAGGCCAAGTATTGTGATTTTATCTGAAGTTATTTTTGGTGGGATCTTGGGTTTTCTCTTCTTTGGGTTTAGGAGTTTGGCAAAAAATGGCCTGCCTTTTCCCAAAACCATGCTGGTGGTATCTTCACCTCCAATCCAAGTTATTTTTGCCTGAGTGGCCCCGAATTTTTCAAAAACATACTTGCAAATCATTCCCTCAACACTATCAAATTCCGTCATACCGTGCTTTTGGCATGTAATGCAACCTTTGCCAAGACAGTTTTGACATGGTTTCTGCTTTTGTGGGATGTCCCTTGTGGGCTTTGTGTATCTGCCAGAAAGATAAAGGGATTTTGAGTGGACTTCGCATGATTCTGTCTTAAAATCAACAATTATGGTAAGTTCCGGATCAGTCAAGTTGTGCTTTCGTTTGATTTTTCGGTAAAATTGCTTTGCCAGTTCACGCGTAACGTTAGTCTTGATGCCATCAATTCCTTTTAGCTTGAATTGTGATTTGAGGTGATCGTCTCTGTCCAGAACAGATGGTTTTAGCTTGGCACCAACCAAAAATGTCTTAAAATCATAACCAGATGACACCTCTTGCATCTTTTCAAGATAGAAATGAAGTGTATCAAAGACGTTTTTACAGATATAACACTTGATGTTTTTAGCTTTGATCTTTTTGTGGAGTTTTTGTCCCAACAGCTTGTTTGATGTAAGACCTAGCTTTTTTGAGAACAGTCTGCCAAGGCAATAATCACATAAATCATGCTCGGATAAGATCTTTTTTGATAAATCCAAAACAAATGTAAATTTTTTGTCTTGTGTCACGATGAAATTTTTTTAGTAAAATCAGCTATTAGTGGTTTGCCTAACCCATACCCATTTTTCGCAAAAATCCCTGCATCTGTCGGCCTTTTGCTGCCTTCATCATGCCTTTGGAATTTTTGTAATTTTTGAGCAATTCTTTTACTTCATGTTCTGGCCAACCAGAGCCACGAGCAATTCTTTTGATTCTTGATGCATTAAGCAAATCAGGGTCTGCTTTTTCCTGTTTTGACATGCTTTGAATGATGTATCGCCATCTTTGTACTCGCGTTTCCATTTGCTCTACTTGATCTTCTTTTACCATTCCAGAGAGTCCCGGCATATTGTCCAAGAATCCTTTTAGTGAGCCGACCTTTGATACCTCTTCTAGCTGATAATAGAAATCATCCATGTTCATTTTACCACTCGAGATTCTCTTTAGCCTAACATCGTCTGCTTCATTTTCCAGTCTTTTTGCCAAGTCAAGCAAAGCCTGAATGTCGCCCATTCCAAGCAACCTTCCAACAAATCTTGTTGGTGAGAATAATTCTAAATCATCTACTCGTTCGCCTGTTCCAACATACATTACCTTGGCTCCAGTAGCTGCTGATGCTGCAAGTGCACCACCACCTTTTGCAGAAGAGTCAAGCTTTGTGATTATGATTCCACCAACAGGAACAGTTTTGTGAAATGATTCGGCTTGGGCGTAGCATTGCTGGCCAATCGTCCCATCGATTACAAGCAAGGCAAGATCTGGCTCTGTGACTTTACCAATTTCTTTCATTTCGTCGAGTAGTTCTTTTTCTTCTTTGTGTCGTCCAGCTGTATCGATTAGCATGATATCCAGACTGTGATTCTCAAAATGTTTCAGGCCGTTTTTGACTATACTTGTTGCATCCTTGTTGTTTTCTTCTCCATAAACTTCGACGCCAGACTTTTCACAGTTTGTCTTTAGCTGAACAAGGGCTCCCGGTCTGTAGGTATCTGCGCCAATTACTCCGACTCTGTAGCCTTGCTTTGTCAGAAATTTTGCGAGCTTACCGGTAACTGTAGTCTTGCCGCTTCCCTGGATTCCAAGCATCAAAACCTTGTTTAACTTGCCCGGCTTGAATGCAAAATCATTTTCTTTGCCAAGTAATCCTGCCAGCTCATCATATAGAATTTTGATAATGTGATCTTTGCGTGATAATCCTGGTGGCGGGGTTTCGTTTAGTGATCTCTTCTTTAGATTTTCTGCTATTTGGATTGCAAGTGTTGTTTTTACATCTGCAGTCAATAACGATTTTAGGACATCGTTTGCTAGCTGCTTGATTAGCTCTTCGTCTACGCCTGAGGAGTTCACTATTTTTTTAATTGCTGCCCTAAGGCCTGTCTTTAGATTATCTAGCATTGTCTTTTATTTTTGCATGGAGTATTTCAAATCTTCCTCTATATCCATCCCAAGATTTTTGAGAGTCCGTTATTTCAATAGGATTTGAAAAAAAGGGGCAATTTAGCACAAACGTTTCTGCTTCTCCTCCTTCAAAGCTCAAATTGAATTTGTGTTTTACTGATTTTTGTATCAAATCATCAAGATTTTGTTTTGTTATTTTTTTGCCAATCCATGATTCATCCAACCCATCACATGATGCGGATGTTATGATAAACTCAAAACCAGAGTCTAGAAGCTCGTGCATGTATTGTTTTTGATCTTTTTTCCAAACTGGCGCAAGCACATCCAATCTTAGCTCTTTTGCAACATTTTCAAACTTTGTTTTTTGGAATTCACTTAATATTCCCCCATGTACCACACCATCAATGGAATGGTTCTTTTTTGCTTGAATCAGTCCTTCTTTTAGTAACTGCAATTCTTGTTTAGTATCATCAGATCTTGATTCCATCAGAATTTGTGGGATGTTGATGGATTTTGCCTGAAGGGTAGTTTGTGAGATGTTTGGGTGGTGTAAAAGATGACTGTTGGCTGAATGTGTAAGAATTGTGATTAAGCAGCTTACTGTGTGGCCCATATTTCGTGCGGCATAAATTGCAAATGTACTGTCTTTCCCGCCAGAAAACAAAGCTGCAAGATTCATCATTCCATAATCACACTATCTTAGGTATTAACTAGAGTCCTTCAACACTCATAATCTTCATCAAAAATCAGATGGCTTTTCCGCCCTATCATCAGGACTCAATTTAGGATTTAATGTGCGATATTTTAGTTCTAACTCTTTATTCTCATTACTTTGGTTCTATCCATTACTTTCCAGTATTCAACAGTCTGTCCTTGCTCTAGTTTACCTTTGACCTCATCATCAATCATTTGTACATCGATTGTCTCAAAGGTCTCACTGTCCATTAATTGGATTTGGTCGCCTGTAATTGATATGATTTGCCCACTTCGCTTGTCAATTAGTGGTATGTGTACTTGCATTGAAACTGGACTTACGTGTGGTCTTTTTTGTCCATCAAAGATTCCAACGCCCACAATTCTTGCTTTAGCTGCGCCGTGCTTTCCTGGCTTGCTGGTATCATATTCGATTATTCTGCATGGTTCACCAGATGGCTGATCAGATACTGGCAAGAGAATGTAGGAGCCAATTTTTAATGAACCCAAATCAGCAGGCTTGCTCATACTGTGACCAAATTATGCTCAGTATTTAATATTTATGAAGATGATCAGATCACTTTAATTTTTCAAGAATTGATAGGCCGACCAAGTTGTTCATTGTAATTCCCTTTCTACAAACATTTCTTCTTGTCTGCTCACAATATTTGTTTACACTTTGGTGGCTTTTTTGGCTAGATACTTCGAGAACAACAATGTTGTCCTTGTATGGAAATGTAAATTTTGAAGGCTCGCTAGAATATGATAGGATGTTTCCAGTTGTTGCCTTGCGCACCCGATCGTTTTTTGAAACCACTAGTGCAAGATCTGACATGTCTTCATCTGATTTTGAGTATTCCAAATAATACACGGAAACAAAGTTCATTGTGCCATCAACATCGCGCTCAAAGAGCTCGTTGTTTGTGTTAAATACAAACGAGGTCTTGGTTTGCGGATGTTTTTCAATGTCTTTGGTTATTTTGGCATCGTTGTTGAATTTAGCGAGCAGGTAGTGATTTGCATATGATGGAAAATATGATTTGCTATCTTCTGAGAATGTGGCAGTAACAAAATACATGCTCTCAACATTTTTTGATTCCTGCCAAGAATCCTTTATTTCAATTGATTCGTGGTCATGCATGTATGGAATACACACATATCCATCGAAGATGATTTCAGACACTGCAAAAAATGCGTCTGTAAGATTATTTAACACTTTTTTGATCTCTAAAAATATGGAATGATATTTTGCTGGAAATTTTCTGATCTCTTATCAATACCTATTTAATAGAAGCAAATGCGAAATTTTTTGTCCCAAGCTAGCTCAGCCTGGTAGAGCTTCCGGCTGTAGTGGTTGGCCATCGGCTAACTGAAATCAGCCTACTAGGCACACAGATACCGGAGTGTCGAAGGTTCAATTCCTTCGCTTGGGACTACACTTTTTTGCCCCAACACGTCTACAAAATATTCAAAAGCCACTTGTTTTTCAGAGAGTGTGATGAGTGGAGAAGCATGGTCGAATTTGGACAAAGTCGATCAAAAAATCATCGAGATTCTAAACAGTAATGCACGTACTCCATCAAAGGATATTGCAGTCGAACTAAGAAAGTCAGGCCATGATGTATCAGACAGGACAATACGAAAAAGAATCGAGCGGTTAGAAAAATCTGGGATCATCAAGGGATACAAGGCGGTTCTTAGCGATGTTGCAGAAATCAATGAACATGAGGCATTGTTTTTAAAATTCAAAGTAACAAAATCGCTTGAAACACTAAAAGAATCGGTTCGAGAACATGTGATTTCCCTGCCATACTATTTGATGGCTGCAAACATGGACAGTGAGTGGAACATGTTAGTTATTTTGAGAATAGAGCGAGGTCTCAAAAGCCCATCATCAAAAATAATAGAAAAATTTTCAGAAGACATCATCGATTATAGAATAACAAAGATTGATTTCAAAAACGTAAATATCATAAATATGTCGCTCTTACTTCTTTGATAGCGCATATTCAGACTCTGCAGTGACTAGCGCGTCCTTTAGCTCTTTTATGGTGAAGGGTTTTTGAATAAACGCCAAAACGCCGGAGCTGATTGTTTCTTTGACACGTGTCGCTGTTTTTTCATCTGCTGTAATCAGTATGATTTGCACGTCTGGTTTTTCTTCTAGGATTTTGTTTGCAATAACATCTCCGTTAGTGTCTGGCAAACTCATATCGAGGAGTATGATTGGGTTTGACTTGAGCAGTTTTTTGCATCCCGCTAGTCCATCATTTCCTGTGTAAAATGAGTGAATGTTCGTGTGTCCCAGATTGGCAAGATAGCCTTGGATTTTTAGAACGATTGCCTTGCTGTCATCAATTATTATGATTGGTCTTATCTCCTCTACTATTTGGTCTAGTGTGAATTCTTTGGATTTTTCAAACGCGTCCTTTGCGTTGTCGTATTTTCCTGCTTTGAGAAAGCATTTTGCTGCGCACAAAAATGCAGATTTTGCTGAATAAGTTTTCTCCTTTTTTGCATATGCAAAAAATAGCTTTCCGGCCTCAATTGCCTCATCTGATGAATCTTTGTTTTGTAGGGATTTGCATTCTGATGCTAAGATCAATGACAGCGCTGCCCTTACGGGATCTGATTTTTTTATAGAGTTTGCAATGCTTGTAAACATGTTGTATGCTGTCATGTTCTGATTATTCCTAAGATGCATTAGTGCCAAATCAAAATCTGGCTTGTTTGTTGTCACGGATTATCTTTGCATATTATTCTAATATACTAGGTGTTAAACCAAAAAACACATTCAGATAAAAAGTTTGATCACCCACATTGTTGCATACGACATTGCTGCACTTGCAGGTATTGTGATAATCCAAGCCCAAACGATTCTTTTTCCAATTCCCCATCGTACAGCAGTCAACCTTCTTACAGAACCTGCACCCATAATAGCGCCTGAGATTCCATGTGTAGTGCTTGCTGGAATTCCTGCATGTGCTAGAATTGCCAAGATTGTAGCGCCGCCGGTTTCTGCAGCAAATCCCTGATATGGTTTTAGCTGTGTAATTTTGACTGCCATTGTTTTGACAATTCGCCATCCACCAAAAAACGTCCCGAGGCCTATTGCGGTTGCTGCCATCAATATGACATAGAATGGAACCTCAAAGCTTGATGTTATTCCCTCAGTTAGCAAAATTAGAGCAATTATTCCCATTGTTTTTTGTCCATCATTTGCTCCGTGCGTGAGCGAAAAATACGTGGAGGATACAAGCTGTAGTCTACCAAACACAGAATTTACTTTGTTTGGATTCTTTTTTGCAAAAATAGTAATTATTACGGTTGCCACAGAAAATGCAACGATAAAACCAGCCACTGGTGAGACTATAATTCCAATTGCTACCTTTTGTAATCCTTCAAAGAGTATTGCATGTGTGCCAGCGCCTGCAATTCCTGCACCGATTATTCCACCAATCAGGGCGTGGCTACTGGATGACGGAAATCCCCAAAGCCACGTTATAATATTCCAAATGATTGCACCCACTAGTGCTCCAATTACAATATGAATTGTGACAAAATCAGGATTGATTATTCCCTTGCCTACGGTAGTTGCAACTGCCACTCCAAACAAAAATGGCCCAACAAAGTTTGCAGTAGCTGCCAAACTTACTGCTTGGAGTGGTTTTAGTACTCTTGTTCCAACTACAGTTGCAATAGAATTTGCCGCATCGTGAAATCCGTTGATAAAATCAAAAAATAATGCTGTCAGTATTGCGGCTATTGCAATCTCATACATACAAATCTGCTATGTGTACTTTAGAACAATGTCTTCAATTACGTCTGCAACATCAAGGCATCTATCAGATGCAGATTCAATTGCTTCGTAGATATCTTTTAGTTTGATTATAGTTACTGCATCATTTGTCTCAAATAATTCTCCCACTGCGGTTCGATACAGATCATCAATGTTATGTTCAATGTCGCTGATTTTTCGACAGTTATCAATTAGCGACTTGTCTACTTTGACTGATTTTAACCGCGAAATTAATAATTCCACTTCTTTAATTGCACTCAGTAGCTCTTTTGCAATGTCTAGCATGTATGGTGGGGTAGATGTAACATGATAGCTTTTGATTCTGCCTGCAATTCCTTCGATATAGTCAATTACATCATCTGTCTTTGATGCAATTCTTTGAATGTCTTCTCTGTCTAGTGGCGTGATGAAAGTCTTGTTTAATTCTGCAAAAATAGAGCGAGTAAGATCATCTGCTTCCCGTTCTAGTTTCTTTATTTGCTCTTGATATTGTGCGGATTTGTCCATGTTTGAAAGTAATTGAACTAACTGTTCTGCGGTCTCTTTTGCCTTGATTGCTAGGTTATCTAAAATTGTTAGAATTTCTTTCTCATTTGATTTTACCCAAGATAGCCATTGACCCATATGAGCACTCAAGTCTCTGGTGATTAAAGCGTGTTCTACATATTCTATATTATGCTATATAGTTACAGATCGCACTTACAGTTTACAGCAAAACGGTTTTTTATCATATGAAAAACCAAAAACCATGAAACGCATCGAAGTAATCATACCATCAAACAGATTGAATCTAGTAGTTTCTGCAATAGAAGAAACTGGAGTCAGTGGAATTACAATCACGGAATCCAAAGGGCGAGGAAAGGCAATACGTCCATCACTTCGAAGCTCGCGTGGAACTAGCACACAGATTGCAGAATACAACAACCTAGCTACCATAATTACAATAGTTGAAGACTCCAAGATTGAACAGGTAGTTGATGCAATTTTGAATGTCGCAAGTACCGGATCTAGTGGAGACGGAAAGATATTCGTCTCATCAGTTGATTATGTAATAGACATTCAGACAAAGAGAAAAGACACTAGCTAAAATTTGGTTGGGCTAAGATTGCGGGCTTTGTCTATGGGTTGATAATCGCACGCCCCAAGATTTTGCGCGACTTGAGATCTTCTAGCGCTACATTTGCATCTGCAAGCGGATATCGTTTTGATATTATGGGATTAATTACTCCTCTTTTTGCTAAATTCAAAAGCTCGATCATGTCGTTATAGTTGCCAGTATATGCACCTTGAATTGTTATTGCTTTTAGTGGAATTGATACCAAGGATAATTCGATTGCGCCTCCAAAGAGGCCAACTAGCGTCAGTATTCCGCGCTTGCGAATTACTGCAAGGCCCATTTTGACTGTTGGTGGTGCATTTACAAAGTCAATTACACAGTCTGCACCCTTGTTGTTGCACAGTGTCATTATTTTTTGAACGGCGTCTGGGTCTTTGGAATTTACTGCATGGTCTGCTCCAAGCTCTTTTGCAGCTTGTAATTTTGCATCATCGATATCAACTATTATGATATTTGCATTTGTAATCGCCCTTGCAATTTGAACGCCCATCAGGCCGAGGCCGCCCGCACCAAAAATTACCATGTTGTGTTGAGACGTAGCGTTTGATTTTTTGATTGCAGTGTATGCTGTCAATCCGGAGCAGGCTAATGAGGCAGCTGCGTCTAGATCAATGCCGATAACTTTAGCTAAAAACTTGAAGTGAGGAATAAGGACATATTCCGCATAACCGCCATTCTGAAAAACACCCAAAGAACGAGGAGTGTCACAAAGATTGTCGTTACCTATTCTGCATGCGACGCAATTTCCACATCCAATCCAAGGATACACCAAAACATTATCTCCTACACTGATTCCTTGAACAGAATTTCCAATTTCGGTTACCGTGCCTACAATCTCATGGCCTGGAATGACTGGGAATTTTACGCCCCTATCAGTTACCTTCATGAATCCGTCGCCAGTGTCATA
Organism: Candidatus Nitrosotenuis sp.; assembly: GCA_052387615.1. Classification (GTDB taxonomy): domain Archaea; phylum Thermoproteota; class Nitrososphaeria; order Nitrososphaerales; family Nitrosopumilaceae; genus Nitrosotenuis. Next base: position 18,190 of record JBQTIZ010000040.1, read on the forward strand.
TCCTCCATCCCAAAGGTGCAAGTCGCTGTGACAGACACCAACCGCCTTGACCTTAACTAGGACTTCGGCGTCTTTTGGTTTTGGCGTTGGTACTTCTGATATCTCAAGCGCCTTTTGCGGTTCCATGATTCGTGCGGCTTTCATTAGATCAGAGCAATCACGCTTACAATATAAGAGTTGACTGAGTGCGGCAAAAAAGTAGAGCCTTCAAGTATTAGTAGATAGAATGAGAGTTTCCCTTATTGATTGAGAATCAGATAGAGAACATATCTCAAGCGCCGGTAAATGTTTTGTTTAATCCTAATACGGTAACAAAAAAAGACGTCTGGGATATTAACATCGTTCAGATCCTGGAGATTTTAATTAGAATCCTCAAAAAGGCTGACAAAAAAGACCTCCGAATAGCAGGAATGGCTGCGCTCTCATCATCGCTGATTCATAGAATGAAAGTAGAGCGAATTTTTGCTTTACAAAAGGCTGCAATGGAAAAAAAGCCATTAAACCAGAGAGCAGACATTGACATTCAGCTCCTAAACATTCCGTACCGTCACGAGTCAACATACCCAGTAACTTTGGAAGAATTGATGGGTTTGCTGGAGAATCTAATTGGAACCATCGCAAACCCAAGATCAAGAAAAGGAGGGCAGCTAAGATTCGAACCAGTGGATGTTCCGGACTTTAAGGAATATTTTACATCGCTTGAAAGCATAATTGGCAAATATGAGGAATTGGTTTTACGCAAACTAGATGTGCAGGGATTTGGCTTTTTGCATACAATAATTGCAGGTTTGGATGCAACCGATTCTATTAGGTGCTTTTTTGCAATTTTATTTTTGGCAAGAGACCAAAAAGTGGACTTGGAGCAAGTAGATGATGACATCAAGATCATCATGCTCAGGGAGAATCTTGGGGCATGAAAATAGAAGACGATAATGAGGCAACCTCAAGACTAGAAGCGGCCCTATATTCGGCAGGCAGATCACTGACCGTTGAGGAATTAATCAAGGCATCAGGCACAGAATCCAGAACAAAGACCCTTGCCCTCATTGCCGCAATAGAAAAGAGAGCCAAATCAGCATTCAGAGCAATAGAGATAACCACGCTTCCAGATGGCGCATATGTGATGCAGCTCAAGCCTGAACTAAACGACACGGTACGCAAGTTTGCATCTCGCCCAATTCTTGCAAAGGCAACGCTCAAAACCCTGTCATATATTGCGTACATGCAGCCAATCTCCTCAAAACACCTAGTTGAAGCTAGGGGAAGTGGCGTGTATTCGCACTTGAAAGAGTTAGAACAGCTTGACTTTATCTCTCACCAAAATGTGGGAAGACTGAAAATATTCACTACCACTGTCAAATTCCAAAAGTATTTTGGAATTAGCGGAGATACTGACATACTAAAACAAATCCTATTCAAAAAACGTAAAACAACTCCAGCCCCGCAACCAATAACTCAGCAAGCCTGATTTTGCGCATAATTTTGGCGTTGTGTATAAATTAGAGTTCTTCAAAGCTAACCTGTGAAACGATCAGTTGAGAATCTTGCAACAAGTAAGATCACTGGTGGAAGACGAGTCCCACTAAAAACCAGACGAAAATATGACATGGATAGATTTCCAAATGAGGCAGTGACTGGCCTTCAAGTAACGGTAACAAGATCAGTTCGTGCAAATCATACCAAGACAGGCCTCAAGGCAATTGATACAGTCAATTTAGCGATTGCCGGTGGCAAGGTTAAGAAAACAAAAATTCTCAAAGTTTTAGAAAACGCAACAAACAGTGACTATCAGAGACGTGGTGTCATCTCAAAGGGTGCAATTCTAGAAACAGAAGACGGTAAATGCCGCGTTGTATCAAGACCAGGACAACAAGGACAAGTAAACGCAATTTTGATAAAGTGATGAAATGAAAGATTACGAACATGTCGTAATCTGGCTGGATTATTTTAACAAGAACCTAACCAAAAGAGCAGGTAGAAGATTACCAAAAGAAAAATGCATTTTTGATCCATCACTAAAAGAATTACTTGATGCCGCAACCGATGCTGGACTCCAACCAAAAGAATCAAACGACAAGGTCAGATTTCCAAGACGAGCATTTGTCAGATCTGGATATATTGTAATGCCAAAGACAGTCCCAAAAGGAAAAATTCTTGGCAAGATTTCAGAGAAACTAGTTTCCAAAAGAGCCAAACAATCAAAATAAGATCGCTTCTAGCTACTAGCTAAAGTAAAGTTGACAGAAGTCTATGATTAGCAGAGAATCATTTTTGTAAATAATTGCAGGAGATAGGGGAAATCATACACTTAGCCAGTAGTGGCCGGGTCATTATACGACTCAGAAGACCACTAGAAGAAGGAGACTATGTTTGCGATGATGCTGGCAGAAGAATTGGTAAAGTCACAGAACTAATTGGTCCTGTGTCTGCGCCATTTGCATCTGCCATATCGCTGACAAATAACATCAAAAAATATGTTGGAACTAGCGTGTACTTCCTTGAAGAACCTGCGATAAAACGAAACAAAACAAGGAGATATAGAAGATGAATATCACAGAACTAGAAACTTGCTGCCCAGAATGCAAATCATCTTTAGTAGATGATATTCATAATGGCGAGCGAATCTGTTCCATGTGCGGAATTGTCGTCATGGAACAACTGGCAGATTATGGCCCAGAATCAAAAAGCTCAAACCTTGAAGAAAGAACAAAGCTCACAAGAGCAAGCGGTCAAACAACTTTTTCACAACACGACCTTGGAATCGCAACAGAAATCTCCATTTCCACAAAGGACTTTTCTGGAAAAACAATCAACTACCAAGTTGCAAATCAGATGCACAATCTGCGAAAATGGCAACAGCGAGTGCGAGTCTCATCTCCAAGAGAGAGAAGACTTGCAAATGTATTATCCATGATTGGAAGTACGTGTCAAAGCCTGTCGTTGTCAAGCAATGTTTTGGAGACTGCATCAATGATTTACAGGAATCTAGACTCCCATATGGAAGTGAAAGGAAAATCTGTTGCATGTATTGCAGCTGCCGTAATTTACATGGCATGCAAGCAATGCAATGTAGTAAGATCTTTAGATGAGATCTGCAGTGGAACTGGTTCTAATAAGGACCTCAAAATGAGAACCAAGTTGTCAGCCAAATACTACCGCATGCTCGTAATGGAGCTAGGCTCAGTCACAGCACCCGTCATAACCATGGACAAGTACATCTCCAAAATCTCGAATCTCACAAATACAGATGTTCGAGTGGAGAGACTTGCGTTGGAAATAGCTGAAAAGACAAAGGACAAAAATGTAGCAGACGGCAAGGCTCCAAACGGAATTGCCGCAGCTTATTTGTACATTGCATCCATATTATTGGGGCAGAATGTCTTGCAGCGCGACGTATCTAGTGTGGCCGGAGTAACCGAGGTCACCATTAGAAATAGGTGCAAAGAGATTCTTTCAGGATACAAGCTAAACCTGACACTGAGACCGAGTTTTGCCAAAAACTAACTCTTTTTCTTTTTTGTTTTTTACGTTAGGATCAGCTAAAATTCGTCGGGGTTATATACAGAAACAAAACATTGCGACAATATGGCAGTCCTAGAAATCAAAGACTTGCATGTGCAAAGAGAGGGAAAACAGATTCTCAAAGGAGTTAATCTCAAAACAGGTCCAGGCGAGGTCCATGCCATCATGGGACCAAACGGTTCAGGCAAGTCCACACTGGCATACACCCTACTAGGAAATCCAAAATATGAAGTGACTCAGGGAAAAATTATCTTTTATGGTGAGGACATTACAGAAGCATCAACTGACGAGCGGGCAAAAAAAGGACTATTCCTCGGATTCCAGTACCCAACAGAAGTCTCTGGTGTAGGCTATTCGCATTTTCTTAGAACATCATACAATGCATTATCAAAATCTCTGCAAAGCAGCAACAGAGAGGTATTCATCACAGTAAGAGAGTTTCAAAACTATCTAAAGAAAAATCTGCAAACTGTAGGACTGCGAGATGACTTTTTGGGTCGATACCTAAATGAGGGATTCTCAGGTGGAGAGAAGAAACGCTCGGAGGTACTACAGATGGCAGTGCTCAAGCCAAAGGTCTCCATACTGGACGAGCCGGACTCTGGCCTCGATATTGATGCAGTACAGGCAGTGGCAAAGGCAATCAATGATGTTTCCACTCCAGATGCTACCATCATAGTGATTACTCATTATGCAAGAATTCTGAACTTCCTCAAAAAACTGGATTATGTTCACGTGTTTGCACAGGGCAAGGTACTCAAGTCAGGTGATGCAAGTCTTGCGCAAGAGTTGGAGCAAAAAGGCTACGACTGGATTGTCAACGCATAGTTGCTATACCTCATACAAGTAGAATTTCACAAGGACTTTGTTTTGGTAGATGGTAATCAGATCACCGTTGGGATAAAATCAAAGCCAGTTGACGGCGAGGCAAACCGTGAAATCATCAAAAAGATGGCAAAATACTTCGGCATCTCTTCTGCCAACATCATAATAAAATCTGGTCACAAATCAAGCAAGAAAATCATCGAGAT
>JBQTIZ010000041.1:0-3832 GCA_052387615.1 Candidatus Nitrosotenuis sp.
TATAATGCGCGGTTTTACTCGCGATATGTTTTCTGAGCTCAAAGAACACTTCCGGAGGCACATATGCGAAAAGGCGCAACAAGGGGACAATTTGGCAAAAACAGTACTTGGATATGGTTTTATGGACAGGCTAAAGGGAGTCACAATAAAGCAAAAGGCAGAAGAAATTCTATACGACAAAAATGTTGTCCCAAAAGATATGCTATCAAGTTATCTTGGGGCTCATTATTCGCAACATGAATCAGCAGTGATCCAAAGTGTGATCACCAATTCATTTGATAAAATAACAAACCTCGATGAATTGCACGGAAGATTGGCAGCAATCTGTAAATTTAGCCATAATCTCCTAGGCAAGGTAATTCTCTTTGAGCTTGATGAGCTTGATGCACACGAAGGATCACTAGAGTTTGTAAAGTCCTTGATAAACGCACACATTCCAGCATCGATTCTTTTGCTAATAACTACCCCCTCACTTTACTTGGACATTCAAAGGGTAAATCCGTCCGTATTTGATAGATTGGAGAAGGCAAATTACAAAATTGATTTGGCTGGTGCAAATTCCGTTGATGAGCTAATCGAAATTGCAATAGAATACATCAAAGAAGCAGACAAAACAGAACGATTCAACAAAAAAGAGCAGCAAGACTTGGCAGCAAAGATTCGAGTTCTCTGTGATGAGTTTCCAGAATTTAGAAACGTTCGATCGATAATCAACATACTTAATCACGCAGTAGAACAAGCAGCAAATCTTGATGCATCTGAAATAACGGAAGCAGTAATTGATGAAACGATAAAACACACATACCCAGGATTAAAAATCAAAGGAAGCATAATGGAGGTGCCTATATCCGAATTTATCAAAATAAAGCGAGCTGCAGGCGCAACTCAGAGTCAGGTAAAGCAAGCAATATCGAATCTGATCAATTATGCACATGAAATGGGAAATGTTTCAAAATCGAGCAAGCAAAATCCGTCGTTTGACGTGATGTATTCTGATCCATTTGGAACAAAAATCGGAATTGCCGTAGTAATGGATGACAACCATGCAAAGAACTTTGAGGCAATATCTAATGTGGTAAAATCATCCGCATTCGTGGATAAACTCATCATCATAACTAATACCAATATCCCAACATCAAGTATGGCAACAATAGTGAATGTGGATAAATCAAAGGTAATTGACTTGATTTACTTTAGTAATAAATACACCGAGCACAAGATTAACGAGCCGGAATCAGAAAAAGTCAAAATGCTTGCAAAAACAATCTGCGTAATCTAAAAACCAAAATCATTTTAATCATTTTATTTCACACTAATAGATGCAAAATTATTTTCTACAGCTCACATCAGGCTCAGGCGTCCAGTCAATGATAGAACAAGTCACGCCTGGAATACCACATTCCTCATTCATCACCGATTTGGCAATAATCATGATCTTGGCATCAGTTGTCACTCTGGCATTCTTCAAAATGAGACAGCCTCTGATCATTGGCTATCTTTTTGCCGGAATGCTGATTGGGCCACTTTCTCCAATTTGGACTTCGCTTCTCCCAGAAGGTCAAGGCTTTTTGGGTTTTGGAAAAGTAGGATTATTATCTGATCTTGGATTACTTAACATCTTTGCAGAACTTGGAGTGATTTTACTTTTGTTTGTAATTGGGATAGAGTTTCCATATTCTAAAATTCGCTCAATTGGTAAGGTTGCAGTTGGTGCAGGAGCAATAGGATTGTTCCTAACATTAGGCGTTGTATTTTTTGTTGCAAATGTGGTTGGATTAAATTTCATGGATTCGTTGTTTTTGAGCGCAGCCCTGTCCATTACAAGTACTGCAATCATTGTCAAAATTCTGGAAGACACTGGCAAAATCAAAAAAGAATCATCCATTCTTGTCCTGGGTGTTCTGATTGTAGAAGACATAATAGCGGTAATTTTGATTGCAACACTGGAATCTGTAACGCTTGTTGGAAATGTCTCCTATGAGAGTATAGTACTTGTGGTCATAGTGGCTGCTGCACTTATTGGTGGGACACTTACTATTGGTACAAAAATCATACCAAATCTAATCGATCGAGTGGCGGCAACAGAACACAAAGAAATTTTACTCCTATCGGTGCTTGGACTCTGCTTTGGTTATGCCTTGTTTGCAAATGTAATTGGGCTTTCTGTTGCAATTGGCGCGTTTTTGGCAGGGGTTCTAGTAGCAGAATCGAAATCAGCAGAAGTATCTAAAATTTTATCCAGTCCAATCAAGGACATGTTTGTTGCGATATTTTTTGTCTCCGTTGGTGCACTCATGAACATATCGGAGCTTGGAACTCACATCGTTTTGGCATTTACACTCATTGCGCTTGCAATTGGAGTCAAATTTGGGGGAACTATGATTGGCACGTATTTGTTTAGACAAGGCAAGGCAAAATCCTTACGATCGGCATTTGCACTTGCTGGACCGCGTGGGGAATTTTCAATTGTTATCGTAAAAACCGGTGTTGACATTGGAGCAGTTAGCAGCTTTTTATTCCCATTGGTTGGAATTATTTCTATTATTTCGGCGTTTATCTCACCATTTTTAATTAAGGCAAGTGATAGGGTTGTTACAAACGCTACGGAGAAATAACAAATGGATGATGAATTAAAAAAACTAATGGACCGAGTCCATATTGGCATTACCTCATTTAACTACAATGGGATTAATGTACCGTGCATCATTTTGGCTGAAAAAAGATTTGATGATATAATGGCAAAGGTGGCAGGAAAACCACTTTCTGTTGATACGAATCTTAACATTTTGCAAAATGGCCTGGGGCATGTCTTCGTTGAAGTTTCCTTGACCTTCTCAGAGGGTGGATTGGAAGAAAAATTACTCTTGTACGCAAATGAATCGCTTGACTTTTTTGAATCCTTGGCGAATACATCCATGCTTGCCTTGTCGTCTCCACATTCTCAGGTCGGAAAAGATAACGTATTCATGATCCAGTTGCCAAGACCTGAAAAAATCACGAACGCATTGGATATAATCAAAAAGGGATTACAGGCAACAAACTAGTATGGATTTGTAGTTTTCTTTACTTGCTTTTTTGTGGTTTTCTTCTTTACGTCTTTTTTCTTGTCTTTTTTGGGATCTTTCTTTACGTCTTTTTTGTCTGATTTTGAATCCTTGGCCTTGTCTTTAACTATATCTGGAAATGTTGGCTTTGATTTTTCTGCTACCGTTTGCTCTTCTTTTGGTTGAGTTGGCGCACTTTGTTTTTCGCCAATAGTTATTGAAAATGTGGCCTTTTCCGAGGGGATTGGTCTGAACAAGATTCCCTGCACATCAATTACTACTTGATGCTCTCCGTCTTTGAACTGGACTGGTATTGTGGCGGTACCAAGCGAAGTGTGAGTTAATGGAATCGGACCAAACACAGGGATACCGTCTTTTGTGACTAGTACAGTATAGTCAATGTGTTCCTGTATGGCGTTTGTTTGTGGATTTAGAAAGTCAATTTTTAGTTTTGATTGTTCGCCTGATTTTGGAGAGGCAGGATTCGTTGATATTCCGACTTTGAGTGTGCCTGCATTAGTTGATATTATTTGCTGATATGTCTGTGCACTAGTTGATAATGGTGAGACAATAGCGCCCAAGGCAAGAATCATCGCTACAAATAATCCAAGATGCACGTTTTTCATGGCTAGTCCTTGTTTTAATTAATAATAAATCAATACCCAACTTTCATAGTAAGTTTTTTGAACTAGTGGATTATTTTTTCTAAAGAATTTCAAATGCGGCTGCCGGGATTTGAACCCGGGTCACAGAATTGGCAATCCCGCGTACTGGCCAGGCTATACTAC
>JBQTIZ010000042.1:0-10267 GCA_052387615.1 Candidatus Nitrosotenuis sp.
CTTCGGCGTGATTTCATTTCAGTACATCAAGCGGGAATTATCCATCTGGAAATTTATCCAGCAGTTACTGACCTCTGCATAGAGCCGGTTTCAGAAAAGGGCACGGCTAGCGCCCCGATCCTACCTACTACCACATATTGATATGACATGATGTTATATTTGCATTAGGTTATTCTTGCAGATCAACAATCATTCTGCATACAGAGCAAACCTTGCCTGTACACTCTGAGCCGCAATTTGCACATTTTGTTCTTTCCTTGTAGTTTGTTTCTTTCATGGTTTGAGAAATTTTTAGAATAGAGTGATACATGTTGTTTTTTATTCCACTATGACTGTTTTCCAGCTTGTTTAAGAATTCACGAATTTCTGTTCGAATTCCCTCATTCATGTGAGGACATGGTTCACTCTGAAATGGCAAATCATTCGTAAATGCATAAAACACAATCTCTGATTCATAAATCTCACAAAAAGGCTTGATTTTTCGCAGAGAGTTTTCTGATGTGTCTGGGTCCATCCAACCAATTTTGTTAGTGTCACCAGAAAGAGTGTTTATGACAAATGTCTGCAAAACATCATCTAGATTGTGACCTGTCGCAATAATATCTGCACCAATTTGTTTTGCAGCATGATCCATTGCGCGTCTCCTAAACGTACCGCAAATAGAACACGAAGACAATCGATCATTTTCATTTTGTTTTAGCGAATCATCCAGAGTTAATCCAAACAATTCCTTGTAGGGATATACTGTATGAGAAACGCCAAGCTTTGCACAAAAATCCTTAACTATATTCAGCGCTTCATCACGATATCCTAGAATTCCTTCATCAATGGTTATGGCATGAATTCTGAAATTATGATTTTTCGACATCTTTGATAATACATGTAATAGTGCAAGTGAGTCCTTTCCACCAGAGACTGCAACACAAACCAACTCATTGTTTTGAATCATGTTGTATTTTGAAATGGTTTTCGCAGCCTTTCTTAGAATGGCATTTGAAAAGCATCTTGAGCAAAGACTCTCCCCAGAGTATTTTCTAGAATAAACAGCAATATTCTCACATCTATCACATTTCATGAATTTGCTCCCCCCAAGCCCAAATTTAACGATAATTATTAGATTGTAAACCAGCCTGATTTCAAATACGACAGTGCAATGTTTAGGCCAAACAAAGCAAAGGTAAATCCATAGATTGCCCACATTGTGCGATTTATCATGACATCTGAGAGCTTTTTGTCAATTATACTATGAATGAATTTGCCTCCATCAAGTATTGGTAATGGAAGCATGTTGATTATTCCAATAAAGAATGAGATCATCCAAAGCCAAAGTAAAAACATCGAGAGCTCAGCACTCTTCCATTCAATAAAATTGTAGATTGGCTTGTAAGATATTGAATTATCGCGAGTTATTCCAATTAGGCCTTTTGTTGAGTCATCAGGCGATGGCATTATCTCTACTTGGTATACGACTTTTTGTCCATCCCGCAAAATAGTAACAGATGCAATACTGTCTGGTGCTAGCTTGACTTTGGTAAAATCAAAAGGCGTCACTATGGTAATATCATTAATTGATGTGATGATATCATTTACTTGGAGTCCTGCCTTTTCTGCACCGCTTCCAGGCATTATGGTCAGTATGTTTACGCCTTGCGGAATTTCATAAAATGAGCTTCGTATTGGCTCTGGAACAATGATTGCAAAGAATGGATTTGTGAGCAATATTGCGCCGAGTGCTAATGCAAATATCACGTTTGATGTAGCCCCAGCTCCAATTACTCGGAGTTTTGAAATCTTTTTTGCCTTGTTGAATTCCTCGTCGTCTGGCTCGACAAATCCTGCAAACATTGCAATAAAGATAGCAAATCCTCCTGTTTTGATTCGAATTTTTTCGAGTGTTGCAACTATTCCATGTGCTCCCTCATGAATCACAAGTACAATTGGAATTGATAAGAGAAAATACAAAATTGCAGAAGATGAAGTAAGCGTAACACCTGGAATTAGAACTGTTAGCTCTGAGAACTCTTCAGGCTTGTCAAAGAATTTAGTAACATTATCGATCAAAAACCAAAAACCAAATCCCATCATGATAAAACCTGCAACTACGCTTACGTCTGCAAATATCCGTATTCCCCTTCTTGTTCTACCTAGCACTTTTGTAAGCGCTGTTTGTACCTGAGCATTTTTGTATGTAAGACTGTATGGTTTTATCTCAAATCCATATTTTTCTAGCTTTAAGGCCTTGGTTACGACAAGTATGACTCCCCAAGCCATCAAAACATAGATTATTGCATTCTGTGTTAAAAAATCCAAATTCAAATTAATTGTTACTTTTTTTAATGACGCCCATTTATCGTTTGCTATGAGAGGAATAGTAATTGTGTCTACATATCCAGACAAAAAATCAATTCAAAAAATTGCAAATAAGCTTGTGCGCTTAAGACTTGCAGCATGTGTAAACATTACAAGAATATCTTCAGTATACTCATGGCAAGGCAAAATAGAAAACACGGGTGAGTTTCTGGCAGTCTTTAAAACCACACAAAAAAATAAGATAAAGCTAAAAACACAGATCAAAAATACACATCCGTACAAGATTCCAGAAATAGCTGAACTTGCATTAAAGGATCTAAACAAGCCGTATCTGCAATGGTTAGTTGATTCTACAATCTAAGTGTCAATTGCAAATCTAAGCAGTGATAAAATTCCTCCCAGACCTGAAACCTGAAGACCAATATCTGTTGATGAATCCAAAGCATAGACTTTGACTCCTTTGGATTCAACATCATTTAGGAATTCTATTATTTCATCTTCGTCATGAGTTTGTATAATTTTTTCTGAGAAAATGAGAGATTCCACTGCGCCAAATTCGTTTGCTCTTTTCGTTTCCTCAAAACCCATCGTGAATTTTCTACTTTTGTTGTTTGCTCGTATCATCACCTCTTCTAGTATGGATGAAACCTTGGCAAGCTTACTCTGGCCTAGTATTTGTTGCATGGATTTTGATCTGATAAACACGTAAATCCCATCTTCTCCGCCAGAATCAACTCCATCCACTATCTCTATTTTACGTGTCTTAGCAATTGGAGTTTTTGCTAAAAAATTAACAAACTGTCTCTTCGTTTCACCTGGACCGAAAATTACTAGTCCATCATTCTCTTTTAGGATAGTTTCTAATGCCTTTGTAACATTTTCAAAAAAAGTTTGAATGTTAAAGTTGGTCTTGTATTGTTTTCCGCTAGAACCAGAATACATGTTTTGCATCAATTCTAGATGTGTTCCTTTGAGTTTTCCAATACCACAGTCGCCTTTGTCGATTGCAATTAAAACAAAACCAAAACTCTCATCTTTACTTTTTATCAATTTAAGTTCAATTTGTTGCCATTTTTTCTTTACAACATTGAACGAGTCACCAATTCTTATCAAAAGTGAATGGTGAACTCCCTTTGATACTGCTTCATTGGTTGATTCTATTATGGTACCGTGAACCCTTAGCTTGTCAAATACTGCGTCCAGAGCAATTTTTTCCACTTCAAGTGATATACGAATTTTAATCCGCTCACCTCTGTCAGGCCTAGAATAATCCTTATCTTGTTTTATGACACGTGTGGTATCCGATATGATCTTGTCTTGTTTTTTTATTATTCTACGTAATGTGAATAAATCATCCGGCTCTTCAATCAAAAATGATACGGTTGAATCATCAACAATTTTTGTAATCATTGAATTTAGTATGTAATACTGTGATAATTATACAGTGCTCGTACTTTCCATGTTTTTCTTCTTTAGGTAGCTGTCAACCCATTCCGGTGTGATAACTCCGCCCTCTGCTAAATTGACAAGAGAGTTTGATGATGCTTCGCCAGTAACTTTTCCTCCTCTTCTTCTTAACTGCCTCCACTTCAGTGAGGTATTGCCGCTCTTAGAATTGTAAATTATTCCAAGAACGTCTCTGGCGTTTACAAATGTAATATCTCGAATTTTCTTTAATGTTACCTTGTCTGCTGCCTCTACATAGATTGAGCCAAGAGATTCTTCTCGTTCTGGAAAGACCTCTGGATCTTCAAGGTAGCTTCGTGGCATGTAAGAGCTACACGTGCTAGCTATGACAAATCTCCTAAAGCTCTCAAGTGAAGCTGATGCATCAATTACAACCATTTTCTTTATACTATTTTTGTGCCTTTTATCAAGCTTCTTTTAAAATCCCTTTTCTTTATTATGAATAGTAGGCGTTGATGACCTTATCCCATTGATCCCAGATGATGTAGATCTTGAGTTCTGAGCCTGCACCTACTTAATCCGTAAAAACTTTAATCCAAAAATTATCAGAAAACAATAATGAAATCATTAACGGAGTATCTGACATTTAACACAAAAACTAGGATTGCCTTTGTCAATCTGACTCCTCAAGTACGGCAGCTAGTCAAAAAAAGTGGAATCAAAGAAGGATTATGTCTTGTTAATGCAATGCACATTTCTGCAAGCGTTTTCATAAATGACAACGAATCAGGGCTACACAAGGATTATGCCAAGTGGCTTGAACAACTAGCACCGCATGAGCCAATAGATCAATATGAGCACAATAACACCGGAGAAGATAATGCGGATGCACACCTAAAACGCCAAATCATGGGAAGAGAGGTGACAGTTGCAATAACCAATGGTGATCTAGATTTTGGGCCTTGGGAGCAAATATTTTATGGAGAGTTTGATGGGATGAGATCAAAAAGAGTTTTAGTCAAAATAATTGGTGACTAATTTTATCCAAAATCTACGTCTCGCTTTTGACTTTGGTTTTCGTTTTTGCGAGACGCCAGCCTGAACTCATCATCGTGGTTTTGAGGACCATGTGTACAGTTAACACATCCAACTTTGAATCCGTATGAATCTTTTACAAAGGTCTTGCAACCGCAAAAACATGCCATGCTAGAAACAGGTTATTCTATGATATAACTTTAAGCAGAGCAACACGATCCAGGAGGAATCTCGTGACCGTGGGGGCATTTGCGAGGATGCTTTAACATTGTGCACAATGCATCTGTGAATTGTCTGCTCATATGATGTTCAATTCCGCAAACCATCTCTTCATCGATTTCGACCTTAAGTGCACTGTCCATGAGCACCTCCAATAGTCTACTATTTCTCATCATACTGGAGCCTACTTTTTCTCCACCTTCTGTTAGAGAAACTCCCGCCTTACTGTAATTGACTAAATTTTGCTCATTTAGTTTTTTTAACATTTGAACTACACTTGGCTGCCTGACATTTAGCATCTTGGCAATTGTACTAATTTTAACCGGCTCACTTCTTTCCTTGATGTGCCAAATTGCCTTGAGATACATCTCAACATGTTCTGCCTCGGCAGTTCCAACAAACAGTATTTCGTCACTTATCGAATCCATTATGAGACACTCTTTGCATCTTTAAGCAAATATTCAAAGTATTCTCTTGCAAATACCGCAAGGCCTGCATGATCTGCCCATATTGCAACTGCTTCGCCTTCTGAGGACTCATTAATTGGCCCAAGCAATATCACCACATAGCGTTTGTCTGAGATTATACCTCCACCAAACAGTCCTTTTTTTACCTTGACTGTTGAAACTCGTGCCAAGGCTTTTAGCGATTCTTTGTCCATTTCATCTGACATTAGAATGGTAATTACTACACCCTTGTCGTGAAGCTGACGCAGTTTTGGCAAGGCTTGCTTTACTAGTATTTCATTTGCTTTTGGTAATGCAATCAAAACTTCATTTCTACAGGAATCCACCATTTCGAGGATTTTTGAGGCAATATTCATAATTCCAGACAAAACCCAGATGTCTGGTCGTTCACTTACACCACTCTTCTCATACAGTGGTACAAGTTCGCGCAATACAATATTCTCATTTTCTTTAAAATCGGATTCTGCCTTTTGTTTTGTTACCTCTAGTGCAGTGGCTGGGGATTTTGCAAAATATTTTGTAGGCCTAGAATCATCAGAACCGATCCATCCCTTTTCCTCAAGTGATCCAAGTACCTCATAGACCTTGGAGTATGGCACACCTGATTTTTGACTTAGATCAGATGCTGTCAGTTCACCCCCCTTTAACAATGAAGAATATGTCCTGATCTCATAGCTGGTCAGACCAATTCTCTCAAGCGACTTGCGTGTGTTATCAGAAATGCTCATCCGATCTGTTCGTGGTTTTTCCGTATTTAAACACCTAACGAATCTATCTACTAAATCACACGGGGCAGAGGGTGAAATACATTAAATAGCATATTGGAAAAATGCCTGATAGTATATGTCGCTAATTCAGCTATCCAAGAATACTAGTAAAACTCTTGGGAAAAAATCCACCATTAGATTTACTCAGAGTATATGTCCTGACTGTAATATGATTCTGGATGCCGAAGTCTTTGAGAGAGATGGACGGGTCTTTATGAGCAAAACATGCCCAACACACGGTGAATGTGAAGAGCTTTATTTTGGTTCTTATGAAATGTACAAAAAATTCAGTACCTATTGGGCTGATGGAAAAGGTGCACATGCGCCAAACGTAATGATAGAGAAATGTTCTTGCCCAAATAACTGCGGTTTATGTTCTAATCACTTATCTCACAGCGGTCTTGCAAATATGATCGTCACCAACAGATGCGATCTGACATGCTGGTATTGCTTCTTTTATGTTAAGAAAGGACTTGAGGGTGCATACATGTACGAGCCATCACACGATCAAGTTCGTGCAATGATGAAGACATTAAGAGCAGAGCGACCAATTCCAGGAAACTCTATGCAAATTACTGGTGGTGAACCAATGCTTCGAGATGACATTACTGATGTAATCAAGATAATGAAACAAGAAGGCGTTGAACATGTACAGATGAATACAAACGGTATTAGACATGCAATGGATCCAGAAGCAGCAAGAGAAGTAAGACTTGCAGGATGCAACAATCTCTATCTGAGCTTTGATGGAGTAACTGCAAGAACAAACCCAAAGAACCACTGGGAAATTCCTTATGCGCTAGATAGTTGCAGAAAGACTGGAACTACAGTTGTTTTTGTTCCAACAGTTATCAAATCAATTAACGATCATGAATTAGGTGGTATTATTCGATATGCACAAAAGAACATGGATATAGTTCATGCAGTAAATTTCCAACCAGTTTCACTGACTGGCAGAATGGGTAAAACAGAACGCGAAAAATATAGAATCACAATTCCAGATTGCATTCAAAGAATCGAAGAACAGACTGGCGGTGAAGTTACGGTTGATGATTGGTTCCCAGTCCCAAGTTGTATGCCACTAACAAACGTAATTGAAGCATTCTCTAGCAAGCCAAAATACGAACTATCAATTCACTTTGCATGTGGTGCAGGGACATATGTCTTTGAAGATGCGGAGACAAAGAAGTTTGTTCCACTACCTAGATTTGCAGATATTCAAGGTATGTTGGAATTATTTGAGGATAAAGCAGAAGAAATTCGCTCTGGCAAAAACAAGTATTTCACAATGTTAGAAGTGGTAAGAAAACTCTCAAGTTTTATCGATAAAAAGAAGCAACCAGCAGGCCTTGACTTGGCAAAGATGTTTGGCAATATTCTAATGAAGAGATCATTTGATTCCGTTGGTTCTTGGCATGTCAAAGGATTGTTCTTAGGCATGATGCATTTCCAAGACAAATACAATGAAGACCTGGAAAGACTGCAAAGATGCGATATACACTATGTAACACCAGACCTTAGAATTATTCCATTCTGTGCATTCAATGTTATACCTGAATGGTACAGAGATCGAATTCAAAAGAAATATTCTATCACTGTAGAAGAGTGGGAACAAAGAGAAGGCGTTAAACTAGAAGATGGCTTGTACCGAGGCCTCATGAGAAGAGGAAAGGGGGATGAGCTTGCAGCAGGATGTGCAAAAAGCCAAATGATGCACGAAGCATCACAGGCTTTACAGTGATTTCATCCAAGACCTTTTAAAATCATACAATTAGTTTTGAATCATTGAACATTCTTTACATTTCTCCACGCTATGAAGGAGGAATTGGTGGACATGCATTTAGGGTTGCAGAAAAACTACGAGATAATGGATTTGCTGTAAAATTAATGCAGATTCCACACATTCCAATTAAAAATATCAAGAATCCAAGCTTTGCATTATTTGGAACGCTCAAAGCAATTTTTGATAGAGAACAATACGATGTAGTTCACGCATGGAATGTCCCTTCTGCAATTGTGATGAAATTTATCAAGGCAAGGAAAAAAATTCTTTCAGTTCATGGCGTGTACTCAGAACAAGTAAGCGCATTGCATTCTAATACGACAGGCTTTATTGTTAATTCCACAGAAACAAAAATTCTAAAATTTGCAGATGTTCTTACAACAGATTCTAAATCTGTGCAAAAAGCATACAAAGAAAAACTTGGTTTGGATTTTATCTATCTTCCAGCACCGCTTGATACAAGTAAATTCAAGGATCTACCAGTAACATCAAAAAAAGAAAATCAGATTGTATATGTGGGAAGAGACAGTTTTGAAAAAGGCACTGACATTCTACGTAGTATAGAACCAAAAATCAATGGCAACGTTGTATACTGTACAAATGTCACGTGGAAGGAAGCAATGAATAGGCTGAGCGAATCAAGCCTTGTCGTTTTGCCCTCTAGGATGGAAAGCATCCCACAAGTAATCAAAGAGGCATTCTATCTCAGAACGCCAGTTGTGGCAACAAGTGTTGGCGGAATGCCTGAGATAATCCAACATGGTGAAAATGGCATTCTGGTATCTCCAAATAACCAACAACAGCTTGTTGATACAATAAACAAATTACTTGCAGATAAGGCCTTGAGAGAAAAACTAAGTACAAAAGCTTATGAATACATCATCAAAAATTTCAGCTGGGATGTGCTTTTACCACAATATATTGAATTGTATGAAAAATAATTACATATTCTTCATTGGTTTTTATTAAACAAAAAAAACTGCAGAATAATCATGAAACCCAATCTAATTCTGTATCTTGCATGCCCGGTATGTCATACAGATTTTTCGATTATGAATGCTAAAAAAACACAGAATGAAGTTAACAGCGGAATACTTGTCTGTCGCAATAAACATAGATTTACCATTTCAAACGGTGTTCCGAGATTTGTAATGGATGAAACAAAAGATTTTGTCAGAACGGAAGATGCGTTTTCTGCAAAATGGCGTCATCACCACGAAAATCATCATGCAGAGGACTGGATTGAATTTCAAACAAACTGGTTTTTAGAAAGATATGAATGGAAAACACTGAAAAAGTTCAATAATTTTCTGAGTACGAAATCTACCATTCTTGATGCTGGTACTGGAATAGGAAACAGTGCAAATCTCCTCTCAGCAAATCCCAACTCACAAGTTTTTGCTTTGGATGCAAGTCAAAGCATTGATTTTGCTTATAAAAAATATGGTAATCTCCCAAATGTCCATTTTCTTCAGGCCGATCTGAGACAACTCCCATTTAGAAAGAAGTTTTTTGATTTTATTTATTCAGATCAGGTACTACATCATACAAAGAATACTGCAACATCGTTCAAGTATCTTACAAAATTTCTTAGAGATGATGGATACATATCCATCTATGTATACAAGAAAAAGGCGCCGATAAGAGAATATGTTGATGACTATGTAAGGAAGATAACAACTAATATGACTGTCAACGAATGCATAGAATTCTCAAAGGACATGACGTATCTTGGGAAAAGCCTCTCTGATGTGAAAAGAAAGATCACAATTCCACGCGACATTCCAATTCTTGGAGTTAAAGCAGGAACATATGACGTTCAACGCTTTGTGTATTGGACTTTTCTCAAATGTTTTTGGGATGAATCTGGTAATTTTGAGCGAAGCGTAGGAGTCAATTTTGATTGGTATTCTCCAAAGTTTGCTTACAGACATACACCAAATGAGGTTCGTAAATGGTTTAAGGTATCAAAAATCAAAATAATTACCTTCAAAGAAGTAGAAAGCGGTATAAGTGTGACTGGAAAAAATAATCATCACCGTTAACCAATATGCTCGTTAATTATTTGTAAAAATTTCTTACTTATTACATCCCAACTAAAGTTCTCTGTAACAAATTTTTTACCAGCTCTTCCCATATCTTTAGACTTTTCAATATCTCCAAGAAGAATTGTGATCTTGTCAATCAGTTCATGGGGATTTCCCTTTTCTACTAAAAACCCTGTCTCTGAATCTTTCATCAACTCTGGAATGCCACCAACACGTGTAGCCACAACTGGT
>JBQTIZ010000043.1:0-2307 GCA_052387615.1 Candidatus Nitrosotenuis sp.
TTTGATACTAAACTTTCAGATAAGCATTGAAAGAAAAAGGCATTAGAAAAACTAGGAATTGGCACAATGGATAAGATGTATATGATTTATGATAAAGCGTTCTGGGATTCTGATATGTATGAGCCAGGCAGATATAATGCGTACATCCATCGTGTTTCAGACTCGGAAAATGATAAAACATGGAAAGTTTACCTGAATGTGCATACATACACTGGTGAACCAATTCTCCTAGCATTCCACACTGGAAGCACTGCAAAAACACTAGAAAACAGAACAGATGATGAGCTTGAAAAAGACGCACAGCGAGTATTACAGAAAATGTTTCCAGACAGCATAGTCAACGAACCAAAAATTATTCGCACTAAATGGGCAGAGGATCCATGGTCCTTAGGATCATACTCGTTTGTCAAAATCAATGGAACCCCTGATGATTTTGACAAATTGGCAGAACCCGTAAATGGGAGGATCTTTTTTGCAGGAGAGGCCACTAGCAGATGCGGTTTTGGATCAGTTCATGGAGCATACGCTTCTGGATATAGAGCAGCACAAGAAATTCTATCTTTGGATTATAATGTGGATTCTGACGAAGAACAATTAAAACATGGACTTGAAAAGTGGGAAATTGTTGGTAAAAGAGATAGCACTGCAATTCCAGGCAGATGTGGCGGAACGGCCGAGTAATCCAAAACAAGATGAATAGTCTTACCAGATACAAAAACTCTCAATTTATCACATAATTGATATTGTAGACATTTTACATTCTAAAATACTCAAAAATGATAAGCCGCAAACTAGTCAAACAAAAGTCAAGCATCCATGGTTACGGATTATTTGCTAGAGAGTCAATTAAAAAAGGAGAATCTGTTTGTTTTGATACTGGTGATATGGAATCTTTAACACCAGAGCAGTTTGAGTGTTTATCCAAGCTTGAAAAAGAAGAATTGAACAGGTATGGATTTTATGATTCAAGAGACGGTTTGATAAAACGTGAAACAGATGATGGAATTTATTTTAACCATAGTGAAACTCCAAACGTTACAGACATTGGAGAAACAATGATAGCAAACACCGATATCAAAACAGGCGAAGAGTTAACTGTAGATTATAGCCCTTATTACTTGCCAGGTGAAAAACTGCCAGATTTCATAACAGCAAAATTAGATGTGTGTTCAAAAAAATAGAACGATGACAAGTACATCAAGTGGACTAACGTGAGGAAAAAAATACTCATTTTGGCATAGTATCTTCTGCATAAACTTAATAGGCAAATTTTGAGCAGTAAGGCCGAATTGGATACAAAAAACATTGGCCTACGCGATATAGAAGTAGCTGACACCAAGATATCAGATATTGATGGAGAGCACGGCAAGCTGATCTACCGCGGATACGACATTTTGGATTTGACAAAAAACTCTACCTTTGAGGAAACTGCATATTTGTTACTCAACGACAAGCTCCCAACTAGACAAGAGCTTGATGAGTTCAAGCAACGACTAATTGATGCACGTGACATGCCGCGACAAATGCAATCAAACATGAGAAACTGGAAGAAAAATGCAGATCCAATGGTAATGATGCAGGCATTTGTTGTTGCGCTAACAGGATATTATGATGACATGGGTGCAAATGATGAGGAGATAAATTATCAAAGCGCAATTTCCTTGATTTCAAAGACGCCAACCATTGTTGCAAGCTGGGAGCGGGTCAGAACTGGAAAAGACATTGTAGATCCAGACCCAAGATTGTCCCATGCAGGTAATTTTTTGAACATGCTAGTTGGAGAAAAACCCGATACAGAGACAGAGCGAATTTTTGATATTTGTCTAATGCTTCATGCAGACCACACATTCAATGCATCCACTTTTGCAGCCCGTGAAGTTGCATCGACTGGCGCACACATGTATTCGGCGGTTAGTGCCGCGATTGGTGCACTCTCTGGTCCACTGCATGGTGGTGCAAACTATGAGGTAATGAAGATGCTATTTGAGATAAAAACTATAGATAATGCAGAAAAATGGGTCAAAGAGAGAATCACAAATAATGAGAAAATCATGGGCATGGGCCATGCAGTATACAAAACGTATGATCCTCGAGCTCAAGTGTTAAAGGAGCTATCAAAAAAGCTAGCAAAAAAAACAGGTGCACCTTGGTTTGATATCACACAGGCAGTTGAAGAGGCCACCATACATGAGATGAAAAAGCAAAAAGGAATTGACATTTACCCAAACGTGGACTTGTATTCAGCATCACTATACTATATGCTAAAGATTCCACCAGACCTCAATACCCCAATTTTTGCAATATCAC
>JBQTIZ010000044.1:0-37439 GCA_052387615.1 Candidatus Nitrosotenuis sp.
GCCCCAAAAGACTATCTGGTAGTACATGAGGATCCAACAAGACCACAACCAAGAATTGATAGGCAAATCAATGACGGCATGACAACATCAATGGGCAGACTAGAAGAAGACACCATATTCGATAATGGTGTCAAGTACGTATTGTTCTCACACAACAAGAAGATGGGCTCCGCAAAGGGCGCAGTCCTACTAGCAGAAATGCTATACAAAAAAGGGAAAATTTAGAAAAATTTTATAATTTTTCTCTAACAACTTATAAAACAGTAAAGGAATTTTACGAACAGGTGTTTTAGACGGCAAAAATTGATGACCTAGACCTGACTATACTGTCAGAACTATCAGAGGATGCATCAATTTCCATTCCAAGACTATCAGAGAAAATCAAGGTAAACCCATCCGTTGTATATTCCAGAATTAAAAGGCTGACAAAGAAAAATCTAATCGAACGATTCACCATCATAGTTAACGATAAGGAACTGGGTTATGGTGTAAAAGCTCTGACTGGTATTAATATGGACTCTAAATTTCGAGATGGAATAATTGATGAATTATTCAAAATCAAAGGTGTTCGGGAAATATCTGAAGTAACTGGTAGATTTGATATCATAGTTACAATGTATGCCCAGAACCTCTCTGAGATGCACAAGCTGATATCAGAAGGCATCGGCAGAATAGAAGGCGTTTTGGCATCAGAGTCATTCATAGAGATGAAACGTAGAACAAAGACCATGCCTTATAATCACTCATCCTAGGACATGTTACATTTAATTTTGTATTCTGTGTTTGCAGGAATAGGGAAATAGATGCAGCGAATAGAAGCAAAATCGAAAATTGCGACATATTATGAGCTGACCAAACCAAAGATTTGGTATCTTTTGGTATTTACCGCATTTGGTGCCACAATTACTGCATCAAATGTGTATAATGTCGAGGTATCACCTGCAACTTGGGCCTTGATGTTATTTGGAGTGGCAGCAGGATCAGCTGCTGCTAACACTTTGACTAATTATCATGATAGAGATATTGACGCAATAATGGAGCGAACTAAAGGCCGTCCAATTCCATCTGGCAGAATTTCACCACCAGAAAAGGCTCGTGACTTTGGCCTTGTTCTAGCCGGTGTATCACTTGCCTGTGCGTTTGCAATATCATACACTGCTGGATTTTGGAACGGAATTTGGGCAGGAATCTTCATGACGTTTGGACTCGTAAACAACGTAGCAGTATACTCTCATGCACTCAAAAGAAGAAGCAGGTCCAACATCATATTAGGTGGTCTTTGTGGTGGAGCTCCTCCATTGATAGGGCATGCAGCAGTCACCTTACAGGGATTATGGGATTTGGGCTTGGTAATGGCAGGCCTGGTATTCATTTGGATTCCAATGCACATTTGGGCATTGACTTTACACTTTAAAGACGATTACAATAAAGTCAACGTTCCAATGCTCACTGCTGTCCAGTCTGAGAAGACATCAGCTCGAGTGATTGCAATTTCTACTTTGGTGATGGTCTTGTTTAGCGTGGTGCCGTTCTTTTTGACCAACAACAGCATGCCAGTAATGAGTGAAATTTATCTATACACTGCAATAGCATCTGGCGCATTGATGCTGATACTATCATTTTGGGTTATTGCAAAACCATCGGAGAAATCATCGTGGGTCTTGTTCAAATTTTCTAGCCCATACCTTGCTGTTTTGTTTATTGCGTTGATGGTCGACTCTGGATTTAGATAGAAAATAATTAGGAAAAATAGTCCACTGATAATTCCTACGTTCCGCTTTAATATCAAAAAATTATGATTCCAAATAGACTGTGGATTGGGGATTCCAAACCGGTGCCCCAACGACCACACGTCCTATCGCAAATTACTTTAATGCTTTTTTTAGAGTGTCATTGATCACGGCGGAAAAGCTTACTGAATTACCGGTCTTTTTGATAAGATCTGCTTGAAGGTGTCTTAGCTTTTTTTCTACGTCTTCATCAATTACTATAGTGTGTCTTCGAATCAATTGTTATTCTATGTGTGTTATGATATTTCTGCTTTGGCATCAGATGCCATTTTTGGTATTTACAGTTTTTATGTCAATTACATAATTATTGTACAGAAAATGAATCAGAATCAACCAGTAAATTGTTATATTTTGCAATAATTTGATACTTTCCTACCTGCCAGTTTGAATCAATCATGATTGGTACTGTGAACTGGCCCTTGTTTGTCAGAATTCCCTTTAGATCATATGATGAGCCGTCTGGCTTGGTTATGCTCAAAATAACATAGGTTCCTGTCTTAAAATCATCGATTTTACCTGTGATTTGTGCCTGGATTGTTTTGTAAGATTGTTTTGTAAATGTGGGTACACTTATCTGAACATTCCCCATTTTTTGCACATCGTCTTGGAAATCATCTGGCGGTTCAGAGCTTAGTGTTGGAGTATCAGATTTGAATTCTGTTTGGACGCTCATTATTCTATTTTGGATTAGATATTGTAGCCCTGCTACAAAGTCAGAATCTGAAATTGCTCCCTGTGACCACCATTTCGCATTTTTTTTGATCCAGTATGGAATTTGCTCTGATTTTGCCTGGCCTTGCGCGGTTTGCGGAATGGAGATGATGTCATTTTCTATCAGGTATTTGATGCCAGTGACAAACTCTTTGTCACTAATGGTGCCATCAGACCACCATTTTGCCAAGTCTTTGACCCAATCTGGGATAGAGATTTGTTGTGGGGTTGGAATAACTGACTTTGTTGGCGTATCTGTAGTAGGTGATGTTACCTCCTTGCCAAACACATAGAGCCAGATTATGCCGGTCTTTGATTTATCATTTAATGTGCCAGATATGATGATGTCATTTTTTTGTGATGTGATTTTAATGTCTGCAACATTATATGATCTTGCAGAAATGTTGATTCCTGATTTTACATATTCTGGGTAATCATACAGTGAGCCGACCTTCTTTGAAAAAGAGCCAGAACTTGTTTGATCCGGCGGGATTTGCTCTACTTTGAAGAATCCCCCCTCATCTTCGATTAGCTTTTTGGCAAACTCTGTCTGAAGTGGCGTTATGATTTGGTGATCGGCATCTGTGTAGGAATAATCCAAGTCTTGTTGGATGCTGGTTTTGCAGGTGTAATCATGCCAGGACTCGGATGATTTTATTGCGTCAATCATTAGCTGGCCATGCAGTAATTCATGATAGAAAACTACGAGGTCCTCAATTTGCTTGATTGCCGGGTCTTTTTCCGTGCTTTGTGCAAGTGCTGCTGCATTTAACATCAATTCGTTGTTACAGTTGACGGCCATCTTTCCGCCAGAGACTGTAATTGAGCATTTCCAGACATAGATTCCGCCAGTGATTGCGCCGCCAGAGTGTGCAATGGAGGAATCAAATTTTGCTAATTTTGTTTGAACTGTTGCATTGACTGAGATGTATGTTTCACCTTGGTCGCATGGAAAATAGATCGTAATTGGTGTTGAAAATGAGCTCAGTGTATCTGCTACATCCTTTTTTGATATGGATAACTTGCCAAACTCTGTTCTGAGTTTGTCATACAGAGCTTGCTCTTGCGATGTGGGTTCTACATATGCTCCAAATGCTGCCGGGATACTGGAAATTAGAGCAAAAATTGCAATTAGCCCAGATAGTCTCACTTCAAAAATGGTTGTCTTATTTTGCTACTTAAGACTTGGGTTGCTTTGTGCAGTATCATTCTACGTAATGGTGGTGGATCAGCTGATCATAGAATCTTACAGATTTGATTTTGACAAACTCTAGCATTCCGTATTTTGAGAGCTCTCTACCATAACCACTCTGCTTTATTCCGCCAAACGGCACTCTAGGATCAGATATCACCACATTATTCACTGTAACAATGCCGGACTCGACTTGCTTTGAGAGTGTTTCTGCTTTTTTGAGATTATCAGTCCAAATGCTTGCACCCAACCCATATTCACTATCATTTGCAAGCCGGATTGCATCTTTTTCATCATCAAATATTGTGATTGGGGCAACGGGTCCAAAGGTCTCCTCATTTGAGATTCTCATATCGGAATTTAGGCCGGTAATAATAGTAGGCTTGTAAAAATAGCCCTTGTTTCCAATTTGGTTTCCACCAGTTAGGATTTGTGCGCCTTTCTTTTTTGCGTCCTCAACCATGGACGAGATATTTTCTAGTGCTTCTTTGTTTACAAGTGGTCCAATGTCACTTTCAATCACCATTGGATCACCTACTTGCAAGCGTTCCGTATTGTGAACAAATCTTTCAATGAATTCTTTGGCAACTTTATTTGAGACAAAAAATCTTTTTGACGCAACGCAGCTTTGACCACAGTTGATGAATCGTCCCTTTACTGCCCCATTTGCTGCCTTTTCCACATTAGCGTCTTCAAGAACGATGAATGGATCACTTCCGCCCAATTCTAATACGCATTTTTTCAATAACGCCGCAGATTTTTGGCCAACCATTGCACCCACTTTTGTGCTCCCAGTAAATGTGACTGCATTAACGTCTGCTTCAATTAGGTGATTTGCTGCCTCTGAGTCTCCTACCAAGGTCTGGAAAACTCCATCTGGAACACCAGCTTCCCTGCATGCTTTTTCAATCTCAATTCCAGACTGCATTGTTACACTTGATGGCTTCATGACAATTGTGTTTCCCGCAATTAGGCTTGGCGCGGCAAATCGTAATGCTTGCCAGTAGGGGAAATTCCATGGCATAATAGAGCCTATGATTCCAAGCGGCTCAAATGTGACAAAGCTTTTTCGTGCATCAGTGTTTAGTATTTCATCAGATAGTAGAGTCCCCCCATTGTCTGCATAGAATTCTAGCGCCCAAGCGCATTTTTCAACTTCAGAGATTGCCTCTTTTAGAACCTTGCCCATTTCCTTTGTAGCAACTTCTGCAAGCATTACTTTATTTTTGCGAAGATAGTCGGTGAGATGATATAATGCGGCACGCCTCGTCTCAAGATCGTTTTTCCAGCTGGAAAATGCAGTCCTTGATTTGGATACTTGATTTCTGACTTGATCTCTTGACATCGATTCAAATGTGGAGATTGGCTCTCCTGTTGCAGGATTAATTGTAGTGATGGTTTTGTTATTCATTTTTGGACGACTTTCCAGTATTCCCTAGATCTTTGTTTTATTAAAAAAGAACAAGCTGTTAGTTGCATTATCCACTATTTGCTTGTCAATACTTTGAATTTTTTTAGCAATTTGTGCAATTCGGTCTGGGCTCAAATCTTTGTCGACTGTGAGATAAACAGTAATCATCGGGAGGTAAAGAATCAGCTGCTGCATTTTTTCTCTGACAATATGGATGTACTGGGTTAAACCGTATGTTTCATTGAAATGCTCTCTTCTACTTCGTCTCAATCCAACTTGATAATAAAACATCATTCTATCCTTGTCTGGCTCATATGGTTCAGACGACAGTGAGGATTGATCAATAAGTATGTGGCCCTCCAGATCTATTAATCCTAAATGTACTATTTGCGAATCTGTTTTGAATATCTCACTTGCGAGTCTTCTGATTTCTTGAGATACCATTTTACTTTTCCTCTTTAGAATGGTTTACCAGGCTTTGAAAAAATTGGTTACATTTACCATTCATTGGTATTATAAACCAGCATACATGTTATAAAGATATTGGTGATTATTGGTTTTAAATGGTAATAAGATCATCTAATCAATAATTTCAATTATCTTTCGCGGTAAGATTCCAAAATCAACATCGGATTCTGAGACCACAAAAAGAACATGTTTATCAATTGGAAAACTCATTTCAAGAACCTTGTCTCGTAGTGCCATTGCGAATTTGACTTTTCCTAGCTGCTTATCAAATTCTTGACGCATTTTAACGCGTAAAACTAGCTCCATAAACAACATTTCATCGTCTCTTGCGCTTGAGAAGGTAGTCAATCCACCTTTCATACCGCCTTCAATTAGTCTACCCCGTTCATTGATTATGCCGGCAAATCGGATTTTAGCATCGAGCTTCTGGATTTGATCACATATACCATGATAGTCACGAGTTTTATCGGTCAACAGCATTGTTAGTAACAGGTAGATGAAAAAACTATCGTTGTTTTACAGAGTCATTTTTTGTTGTTCTGTGATAGTAATTGGAAAAGTAACGATGGTAGAATATTTTTCAAATAACATGATCTGAGTACACTGCATGTCAAAAGCACACAACATACATTTTTCATATTTCATGACTCAAGATATCAAAAAGATGGCAGTAATGGAGATGTGAAATTTTCATCAAATGGGAAAAAGATGTTTCGTTTTGAATTGCCTTACACGAAGTCTAGATTTTTGTAATTACAACATGCGCCAGAGGCCTTGAGCAAACAGTAAAACAAAAAACCCTAATGAGAAACATCATTGTTTGGTTGCCAGATTCAAGCGTGTAATCGTTTGTATGAACGTGATTAGATTTGGTGTCAAAAACCAACCATTACCAATTATTACCAAAACTATATATACCAGTCATTGGTTGTAATAACCAATGGATGGAAAGAAATACCAAGACTCAAAAAAGAGCGAAGTAGACTCTCCTCCACAACAAAAGGTGCAAAACAAAATGACAACAAACGAAACAACAAAAGACGTGTTTTCAGTATACACCAAGAGCTTTGACAAGCTAAAGAGCGCATTAGACAAATCAGCAGCACAATCATTGCAATCCTACACAAGCCTAAACCAAGAACTAGTAACTTCTTGGACTAACTTTGTGCACACTGCAGTAACAATCCAGCAAAGTGTTGCCAACAAAGTTGGAATCAACTACTCTTTGCCAGAACAAACAATCACTGCTGTTTCTGATGCAACCGAGGCAATCGTAAAGGCAGTCGAGACAAACAACAAAGTTGTCCAAACTGCATTTGATGCAACCATTCAAAACGTAAAGACAATCAACCAAAACGCATCAGCATTTGCCGAGCTAAACCAAAACGTAATCAACTCTTGGCTTAGTGCTTGGAAACCACGAAACTAAATATCTCTCTTTTTTCTTTTTTTAATTTCAGATCTGAATATCGTATTATATTTTGTAAGAATTTCATCATTATGCAACATAAAGAATATAATTTGCAAAATGTGGTTTAACATTTTCTACACGATGTGTGTTGTATGAAGACCAAATCAAATAATACTTTGATAATAGGATGGAACATTGGCATTATAGCTGTCGCCAAGATACTAACGTTTTTGGCCTTAAGCTAGGGTGCCAGATTTTTTTGCATCAGAAGTTAAGGTTTGTTTTGTTTTTGTATCTTGTCTAGTGCTTCCTTTGATTTTGCTTCTGCGTCCTTGGCAAAGTTTTGCCATATGTTTTGCCAGTGATCGAAAAACGCCTTAAATGATGCGAATCCAGACTCTTTCCACATGTCATCCCATGCTTTTAGTGACCATTGTGATGGGTTTTGCTCAAACTGCTTTGTTAGGTTTTGCCAGATTTCATTGTATTTTTTCATCTCATCAAAGTTTGATGATTTCATTGCTTGTTCAAAGCCTTGGATGTAGAGCTTGAATGCGTTTGTTGCCTGTTCTTGCATTGTTTGAAATGATTTGGTCCAGGCTTCTGTTGCCTTGGCATATGCGTTTAGTAGATCGTTATTTTGTGCCTTGTCTTTTTCCATTGATGTGATATGGGAATGATTGCTCAAATAGTTGTTGTTCAGTATCAGTTATTTTGAATAGGATGTCACTGGCAGACTGCACGCCAATAGCAATTTGTAGATCAAGCTTCCATGAAGTATGCCAGTGACTTTTGGTTATGGATTAGGTAAAACAATGATTGTTTTACGCTGAATTATAATTATAATAAAATCTATTAAAATTAGTTGAAGGTTTTCTTGTCTTGTTCTAGAATTTTGTAATTGTTGGTGTGCAGGTTCACATGATGTCAGGCATGGGAACCCAACAAGAGATCCTCCCGCTCACCAGCGTATAATATATGAGTTTCAGCAATTAAAGGAACACTACTAAATCATATGAAGATGTTTGAATTTTTGAGCCTAGATTTTACCGACCAAAGCCTTCCAACAAGTAGATGATACCAATTTTCTCGATGTAGCGT
Organism: Candidatus Nitrosotenuis sp.; assembly: GCA_052387615.1. GTDB lineage: Archaea > Thermoproteota > Nitrososphaeria > Nitrososphaerales > Nitrosopumilaceae > Nitrosotenuis. The sequence continues at coordinate 8,085 of JBQTIZ010000044.1, forward strand.
TGCTTCTAAATCTGCCAGATTGGTTTCTTCTTTGCATTTTTGACATGTAACCCATGTTTGTTTTCCTTCTCTATGTTTTGACATGAAGATCGGTTTAGGATTTGATTTAAAAATAGCTGTTTATGTTTTTTAAAAACAGATCATGATGAACTTCTTACTTGTTCAAAGACTTTGTAGAATCTAAAGGTGTTTTTGTGGTTTTTGTTTTAGTTGTCTTTTTCTTTTTGTCAGTTTTCTTGGTGTCTTTCTTTTTTGTATCTTTTTTCTTCGTCTTTGTATCCTTGTCCGATTTTACAGTGTCTGATTTGGCGTCAGACGGTGTCGAAGACTGGGTATCAGAAATATCGAATTTCATACTGGCTGGAACATATGGATCAAAGTCGATAAGGCCACGCCCTACCAAGTACATCTGTAAGGTGTAAGTTCCTTTTGATGGAATTGTGATTAATCGTGAATCAGCCCCATTTGGTACTGGTATTCCAAGAACGTCGCCATTGCTTCCGGTGTTTACGATGAATTCTTTTCCTGTAGAATCTTGTACACTGTACGCATATCGCAGATCTTTTGCCAAGATGCCAGATGAATCAAAGAATGCAATTGTAAATGAAACATCCTTGCTGGAACCATATCTTGGATCATACGATACGGTTGCCTTGTAACCATTTGTGAATTTGACATCAGCTGACTTGAGTGCAACGCTTGTGTCAGGCACAATTTGCACAGTCATTGTGTGTTTGTCAGTTACTTTTTTGGCAAGGATTTTGAGCTCTTCTCCAGTTACAAGGAAATGAAGTACGTTTGTGTCCTTGTTTGTGTATATATCAAGGCTCAGGTCTTTTGAAAAAATTGGAATTCCATTTATTGTTCCCTTGAAGCTGTTTACATTTTGAAATGGCGTGAATGATTTTGGAATTTCAATGTCATTTCTCACAAGCGATACATGTTGTGCATGTTCCCAGTGAAACGGCATCTCAAATGACATCATACTAGATGATTCTGAAAACTGGAAATTTGATATCTTTTCTTGAAATGTTCTAACTGTAATCGGCATCTTGCCTGTTGAGGTTACAAGTGAAAATTGCTGTTCTTGAGCTATGTTGATTGTAGTTTCAAATTCAATGTCTTGTGCAGTTTGGGTCTTTGGGTTCGTTGCGCCAATTATTGCTACTTTGATTGTATATGGGCCTGGTTTGTCAAAAACTGGGCCTCGAATTATAGGTGTACTTGTAGCAGATGATGTCAACGCACTTGGTACTATTGGATCCTTGTCACCATCGTATTTTGTGCAACGCCAAACTTCTTTTTCTGCACAATTAGATTTTGGTTGAATTTTGACGGTGAGTTCGCCATCTTTGTCATAAAACATCTGGGCTGCAAGCAATATTTCACCGGAAAGAATCTGCACTCGATATGTGACTTTGTCTATATTGATATTTGTCTTTGAATCAAAGAATCGAACGTTTAGCTTTGCAAAAGAATCTTTTGATGGATTAAAATCCGCAGGATCAAGTGCTGCAGATATGGTAACTTGTTTGTCTCCAAAGTTTACTGGTGGAGCTGCAGAGCCACTATGATGTTGTGCATAAGCTAGGTTAACTGAGAATAATACCGCAAAAAATGCCGCAAAAATCAATAATTTTGACAAGTGATCACCTCAGCTTTGAGGCAATATTAAAAATTAATTCATCATTCATCCTAGGATTTGGCTGCCCGATTGCAATTTCTCAGAGATGATAATCAGACTAGCCATTAAAACTCGGAATTCATCAACTAGAGTCATGATTGCAGATCGTATGCTGAGAGATCTTTTGCCAATGTCTTTGACTACAGTTCCTGGTGTCAGCATACAAAGGCATGCAAAAATCGAAGAGGCCGTTGGTCTTTTGATACCATATTTAGAATCCATGGCAGACTCGCTCATTGTAACAGGGGACAAAAATGAGCCAATTGGTATTGTTGGTGGACGAGAAATCGTAGAAAAAGTGCTAGCAAATCCATCTAGGAGTATTTTTGACGACGTAATTGAAAAAATAATGTCGCAAACCATTACTCGGATTTCCGGTACAAGCACAATTCGCGATACCATACAAAGCTGGAAAAATACCGGTAGAGCGTTTTCCATAATTCCAAATACGGTTGGTGGCTTTTCTGTAATTTCTGCTCGCAAAATGCTCGAAGTTGGGAAAATATCAATGACAGATATGAGAATATCAGAGCTTCCAAAAAAGAAAATCCACACCTTTAGCATAAACTCTACTGTAAATGAGGTTATCAATGCAATGCTCAAAAATAAAACTCGCAAGATTCTCCTCGAAAACACAAATCAGTTCATCAGTGACAGAATAATCATAGAAAAAATTGCGACAGATTTGAATTATCTAAAAAATACAAACAACTTTTTGGAAATGCCCATAATGGGATTTGGTCTAGAATATGCCAAAGTTATAACAAAGGACATCATGGTAAATGAGCTTGCAAGCATTATGTTTGGAATGCAGCACCCATATGCAGTTTTTCGTGATCAAGTGATCAGCCCATGGGATATCTGTCTGGCTTTGCTTTCAGAGCGAATGCAGGAATACGATTAGATTTTTTTAATTTTGTATTAAAACCACGTCTAAGATTATAACAATTAAAGACAGTACATTCTCTTCGCTTTAGAATCTTCTTGTATCGCCTTCTAGCAATCCAGATCCATCATGAATTCTGTCAATATGTTTTGATAGGTCTTCTTTGGAAAGAAACTTGGATTCGCAGTAAGGACATGTAAATTGTTTGCCCATGAGATGGTTTTTGTCATGTAGTTATTTGAAAGAGCTAGTTGATTATCAAATCAGAAAAAGAACTGAATTTCATTTTTGATAATTTTGTACTTGTTTTAATTACGTTCAGTCTCGATATTATTCCATGATAAAGACAAAATATCAAAGAATTCTAGTTGCACTTGACGGCTCTAAAAATTCTATTCGCGGATTAAATCAGGCTATATACTTGGCAAGACAGTGCCAGGCAGAAATCACAGGAATCTATGTTATTCCAATGCCACCACATCCAGCATTTCGCTCACCAAGATATCCAGAAAAGCCGCGATTACGCGGGGCGCAAAACATTATGGATTTTGCAAAAAAACACTGTGCACAAAACGGAATCATATTTGAGCAAAAAATAGTATTTGGAGACACGGGTAGTACTATTGTCAAGTTTGCCAAAGACAAAAAATTCGACATTATTGTGATTGGTGCGCGTGGAAGAAGTGTCATAAAAGAGGCCTTCTTTGGAAGCGTATCAAATTACGTCTTGCACAAGACTGCCTTTCCAGTTCTAGTAGTAAAATAAGAAAAAAGTTAGCTCTTATGAGCCTGACCGTTGTTTTGGTTTAGTTTTGATGCTGATGCTATTTTGTAGCCACTGCACTCGAATGCAAATACATCTGCATAGACAAACTTGGTTTTGCCCGAAAATGTTTCATCGTTATCATGCAAGGTTGTGACGTAATAGTTTGTTATGTGGCAATCGGTGTAAGCCAGTTTTCTAAGTGTTTTTGCATCATGAGTTACTGAAATATCCACATCAAATTCATCATAATCAGAATCATGTACCATTCCACGTCTCTCATAACTCATTTCTGCAGTTTCGTAAAGAATTTCTTTGTCGGTACCTACACCACCCCATAACTGGAATGATGGAGTTTCGCCCCATTTGTAACCAGAGTTTTGTGTAAACACTTTGAAGGAGTTTATTTCTTCATTGCCTTCTGAAAACTTGAAAGTGGTTTTGATACTTAGATCACCCACACTATCACTTTCTGCATATGCATTTGTTGTTGCAAAAATTGTCACGATTACCACCACAGCTAGTATTGAATAGTTCATAGTCATTGCAAATGCAGAATCATAACAAAAAGATAAGCAGTATGAATACACTGCACTCATCTAATTTGTTCTGTCCCAGTTAACACGATATGCGATTATGATTTTTGTTTCGGATTTACCCCACTCGTTTTTTGTGTGTCCTGAATTTTGCTCAGATATTATTCCCCACCGAAATTTTGGGAATTGTGTCTCAATCATGCCTAAAATCAGTCATTTTTTCACATAAGCAGTATGAATGCACTGCAATGCAATGCAGTCCTACTAGATATATGAAATTTTGATCAGTACGTATCCATGCAAGTTCAGCTCGAAGGAAGAAAAATCGATGATGATCGAAAAGGCGTCATCTTGGGCATAATGTCTGATAGATACTGTCGGGCAATAATTGAGTCCACCATAACTACTCCAAAGGCAGCAATTGAGATCTCTGCTGAATGCAAGATTCCAATAAGCACGGTCTATAGAAGACTACAAATCTTACACGACAACAAACTTCTTGCCATTTCCGGCTCTATAACACAAGAGGGCAAAAAGCACTTTTTGTACAAGAGTAAGATAAAGGCAATGGCTTCAACATTTAATGGTGGTAACCTAGAAGTCGAGATCATTCCTAATTTAGCAAATTAGGTACTAATTTCCAATTTTTGAAATTCATCATTGATAATCAAAATTTGTTTTAAATTACTTGTTAGGATTAACTAATTATGGATAAGTTGTATTCATCCCCAGTATTTACTTTAATAGAGAATGATTCTATCCATGACGCTTTGGTTATGATGAAGTCCAACTTTATAAAAAGAATAGTAGTTGTGAAAGACAAAAAAGCAGTTGGCATAGTAACAGAACGCGACATTAACGCATTCTTAGAACAAGATACAACAAGCAGGACACTAGACGAAATTAGACTAAAAGAAATAATGAAGAAAGATGTCATAACAATCTCTGCAGGCCAACAGGATCATCTGTCCCAGTGTGCTACAAGAATGGACACCTTCAAGATTGGCTCCATAGTTGTAGTAGATGAACAAGGAGAGGTAGTTGGAATTACCACTCAGACAGACATTAACCGTAATTATGCCAAACTATATCCAGGAAAATACAAAGTTCGAGATTACATGACAGATAAGGTGGTTAGCTGTAGAGAGTCAGATTCACTTGAATTTGCACTTGATATCATAAACAACAACAAAACTTCGCGTCTTGTTGTAACAGACAATAAAGGCAACGTTAAAGGAATAATCACAACAAACGATTTTCTAAAACACAGCGAATATTTCAAAAAAACACAAAGTAAAATTCGTGATTACTTGTTGCCAAAAGGAACATCTAAAGACATAAAAGTTGGCGAATTGATCAAATATGAGGTTCTTATTGTAGAGCCAGACGATGACTTGGCAACAGTAGCTGATCTCATGGTAAAAAATAATGTAAGCGGCGTTCCAGTAATTGTACTAAAGAACAACAAACTGTCAGGAATTATCACAAAAGCGGATATTGTACGAGCGTTTAGTCAAGTAATTACACATGGAAAATTACTTGAGAATTACAAAACATTCCGCTAGACTATTTAGTAAGAACATTAGTATGAGTCTAGTTGGAAACAGAAATACCAAAAAGAAAACCACACTCTCCAAAAAAAGAGGTGACACGCAGTATTACGTATAGGCTCCCAGCTAGAGTGGTCGAAGAATTAGAAACAGAAGCTATGCAAAAAAACATCTCACATAATGTTTTGGTAAAGCAGATTTTAGAAAAATACCTAGTATGGGACAGATTTGCAGATAAGATTGGAATGATTCCAGTTCCAAAAAGCATCTTAGAAGAGCTTGGCAAAGACATGACAGGTCAAAACATAAACGGAATGATTCATGTGATTGTCGAAACAATCAGAGAATCAGTATTATTCATGAAAGGAAAATACGATCTAAAACGCTGCATTGAAACCTTGGAGGATTATGTGCGTGCCTCAGGCATGAAATCCGACCATAGAATTGAAGGTGCATTACATCATTTCATAGTACAACACGAGCTTGGCCTCAAATGGTCATTTTTCACAGAACAATTATTCAAGGAGATATTTCATGAGTTTTTGCCAAACAAATCACTCAATATACGGACCACTGAAAAAACAGTAATTGCCTCAATTGAGCTAGGATCTGACTTTTCAGAACATGACTATTAAAAAAATAAAATAATTATTGAACTAGAATTGCACTTAACTTTGATTTTTGAGTAGACACTACCTTTGGTATTGTGATATTTAGAACACCGTCAGCCATCTTCGCAACAGTCTTATCAGAGATTACCTTTTCTGGTAACGGAAGCGTTCTATAATATGATGTTTCACTTCTCTCCTTTCTGAGATAGTTCTTTTTCTTTTCCTCTTCTTCCTCTTTGTGCTGAGCAGAAATTTCTAGCGAATTATCAAAGACATTTAGTTTTATTTCGTCCTTTTTTACTCCAGGCATTTCTGCTTTTATTACATATTTGTCGCCTTCATCTACCACATCACATGACAACGAAGTTATCTTTGGTATAGATGATAGTGATGGAAAAGATGAAAACGATTTTTCAAATTCCTTTCTAAAGTTCTCAAATGTCCTATCTAGGCTCTGCCAGTTGAATGGCCAAGCAGGAACAAGTTCAGTCTTTTTTGAGTCATCTTTCATTGTGAGACAGTTTGTTTTCTTATTTATTAGGTAATATGATAATTCTCAAATCTGAGTTTTAGATCTCATTTCTTTTCAGATTCAACGGATGCACCATTTTTTGGAGGAATGATTTCTGGTTCTGGCTCCTTTAGCATGTCTTTGCGTACCAAAATAGGTACATTATAGAATGTTGCAAGTGTTATTGCATCAGAAGCACGGTAGTACTTCAGCAAAATGTCTTTTTTTCCAGCAAAGTACAGGTTTGCCCGGAAAATTCCTCCAGTTTCATAGATTTTGACCTTGACTAGGACTATTTCGTTTTCCTCACACATTTGCTCAAACATGTTGTACATGGTTGGCATTTCTTCACGTTTACCATCCATAAAATTTGAAATGTATTGTGCAACCTCTGCAGAAAACGCAGTCATTTGGAGCTGTTTTCCATCAATTGATTTTAGTACCATCACACCAAGATGATCAATTAGGCCAAGTCCTGCTATTGAAACAGTTTCATAGTCTGCGTCCGGTTGCTCATCAATTTTCATGACATAATTATGAGTGTTGCAGATAAAACCAAACACGGTGATTTTCAGATGTGATATTCAATTTGAAAATCAAGTTTGATATTTTACTAGTATGTTTTAAAAGAAATTTTTACTACAAAACATGATGCGTAAGGAGATCTCAGACTATATCAAAAAACACATGGATCTTTTATTAGAGCAGACAAAGGCATATCATCCATTCATAAAGACGGCATTTCCTGGACTGAATCTCACAGATGCGTGCTTTAATCTGGTTGTAGGCAATGCATTTTCAGTGTTTTTGAGCCAATACGCAATGAGAATGATCTCGCCAACTGAACAGGATTTTGCAGAGTTTGGCCAGCTAACAAGTCAATATAGAGAAAAAATAGAAAAACTATTCTCCTAGTCCTCGATTTTTATTTTCTTTCCCTGAAACGTTTTTGGTAATGCTATGACTAATCTGCCATCTGCAAACTTTGCCGATATGTTATCTGCGTCTATGTTTTTTGGTAGCAATAAACTCTTTTTGAAATATTCATATTGGTAGCTTTTTCTGTGCACATCACAATAAGACTCTCTGAGTTTTGCCTCAACTATTATTGTTTGATTAGAGTCAACGTAGACATTGATGTCTTTTTTATCAACCAATGGCAGATCAAACTCCAAAACCCACTTTGACTCGTGCTCTTTGATGCAGCTTAGAGGGGAGAGAATTTTTTGCTCCAGATCATCGCCAAGCTGGAAAATAGGATTAAAATCAAGGCTCTTTCTCATGGTATCACCGATAAATTGGTGGCACCTTAGATGGGAGCTGTTTTTCTTGTTGCTGTAACACATCAAGTGTTTCCTGCATCAGGCTTCGATGTTGAATTCTCAAATAATCAATTCTTTTCTGAATGTCTCTGGTGTCAACTTGAATTTTCAATATCTTTGCCAAAGATGTGATTGCAAAGATTGAGGCCTGCGGATCAGGAAAAAAAGAATGGCACTACGTGTACAACATCAAAAGCGGAATTCTGTAATTCCTAAATACGGTGATCACTGTTGCGTCTGTTCCAATAATAGAGCCTGTAATGAATTTTGGCAGGATATTTTCATACATTAGTTTCTCAAACTAGGGATCTGTTGCAAGGCCATATGTTTTGGTATCTTTAGAGTCAGTGCTTTGCGAGTCCACACCGCTTGGAACAATTATCTTTTGGATTCTGTTTTTTTGGCAAAATTTCGCAACGGATGAGATAAACTCGTACGCAACCTCTGGAAAAATTGGAATGTCAGATATGATTGCGTAAAGGCCATCTTTTCTGTAGATTCGAATTGGGTTCATTATTTCTCCGTTTTCAACAAACAAAGTTGGAGGCATATCTGGATGGTTGATATCTCCAATTAGCCTCATTTGCAGATGTGAAATAAGATATGAAACAGTAAATGTACCAATTAGTCCATTTCCTGGAAGCCCAAGCAAGAGAATTTTGTTTGTTGTTTTTGCTTTTGCTTTCATTGTCAGATTAAGAGATCTTTCTAATGCTTAGCTTGTACCGCTTTTTTGCTCTCTTTGATAGTAATCGCATCAATCGTCCAGATATTTCATCAAAGATCTTGCTCAGATCATATCCAGTCCTTGAAAACATGTATCTTTGGTGCGGCGTGATTATTGTAGTGGAGACATCAAAATTGTATCTGCTTCCAATCCCATGATGTTTTTTCACGTAAACTTTGGCCTCTTGAACATCTGGATAAACTCGCTGTAGTTTGTCAAGTATCTTTGTGAATTTTTCTGCAATTATTCCCGTATTGTCATCTTTTGGCATGCCAACTATAAACAGCGGAACCTTGCTCTTTACTTTGGTTCCAAGCAAGTTCAAAATGTCTCGGTATGTTATGATTCCCTGTAGCTGATCCCACAATGAAACAAGGCAAAATGTAGTATCTGCGTGAAGCATTTCATCTAAAACATGATTTAGATCATCAAGTGGTGCACAGCTTGCCATTCTGTTTGTACCAAGATTTCCAACAGATAACTCTAATCTATTCATCTTGTTTGAGCTAATGTCTCCTTTTCCCATGCGTTCCGATGGGATTATTGCATGCAAAATATGATTTGAGGTCAAGACTTGGGTTATCTTGTCTTTTTTCACTACAGGTAAATGATCCAGTCTTTTACTGCTCATTAGCATTCTTGTAGTGCTAAGTAGTGTACTATTTTCTATGACGAGTGGGTTTGCTGTAAAAATCTGATTTGCCTTTATCCACTTGTTGTCAAGCTCAGATACCAGCTTTAGGATGTCCTTTGCCGAAATAACTCCTATGATTTCATCATCTTTTATGACTGGTGCAGAGCGAATTCTGTTATGAGTTAGTATGTTGACTGCTTTTTCTATAGTGTCGCCCTTTTGAAGGCTAGAAACTGGATGTAGAAATGGCCTGACATTCATGTTTACAATGTCTTTTCCCAAGAGAAGATCTCTTGTGTTGACGTTCAGCGTTACATGGTTTTCTCTGCAAAACGCATCAAATGTGTTGTTGTGTAGAATGGTGTTAATTGTTTGAGAAACAGTAGAGGTTGGATCAACTATGACTGATTTTCCAATTAGTGAATCAATTTTTTTGTTCATTATTCCACTAAAGTGGTCATGAATTACATCTAGGCTCACAAATTCATTGAGTCAGAGGCATTAATTAACCAAACAATACAATTTTCAAATCTGATATTCAGTCTTGATATTCTTGTATCTATATTTAAAAAACTTAACTCTAGATCAGATTTGTGAAATTGAAAAATTCTAGCCTTGATCAAGTAATCAGAAATGCAGTCACTGTAACAGACACTATGAATTTACTTGAGGCTCGTGAGATTTTGCTAAAACATCATGTTGGACGTATGCCGGTTTTGAACAACAACAAAAAGCCAGTTGGCATCATAACGGAAAAAGACTTTGTTAGAGCAATCTACAAGTTTAGTGGAAAAGAAGTCAGCAAGATTTCAGTCAAGGATTTCATGTCAAAGAACTTGATCACAGTAAAAAGAACTGATACCACTTATGATTGTGCAAAACTAATGCAATCTCATAAAATAAGCTCGATTTTGGTCATAGATGATGGAAATTTAGAAGGAATCATAACAAAGACAGACCTTGCATCCGTGTTTTTGACCCAGTCAGTTGAGCCACTCAAGGTTTCCCAAATCATGAGCAAAAATGTCATCACAGTAATGCCTGCGGATTCTCTTCTATTGGTAGAAAGTCTTTTGGTAAAAAATAAAATATCTCGTATAATAGTTGAGCGAAATAAAAAACCAGTTGGCATAATCACAAACCGTGATTTTATACCTGCAAAGATGCCAAAATGGATTAGAGAATTTGCAGATCCAAAAGAAGTAGAAAAATACAGGCTCAATCCAAATCCGGATGAATTTAGGATGAATCAGCTTTCCTACATTTTGTCATTTAGGGCAGAAGACATCATGACACCGAATCCAGTTACAGTTGATGCGGATGAACAAGTATCAACTGCCGTACTAATCATGATAAGAAATGGGATCAGTGGCCTTCCAGTTCTCAAAAAGTCGTTTTTATGTGGAATTGTGACAAAGTCAGATGTTGTAAAAGCAATTACTAGTTGACAGTTACTACACCTACTCGCCAAGGATGAATTGTACAAAAGTAATGGTATATTCCTTCTTCATTGAATTTGTGAGCAAATCGCTCGCCTGTCTTTAGCGCATTGCTGTTAAAGAGAGATATCATATTGCCTTGTTCATCTTGGCTTTGTATGGTGTGCTGTATGTTGTCATCGTTAATCCACACAACTGTAGTCTCTTTTTTCACTGCAAGATTCAGTGGTATGTAAAATCCCACATTTCCTACCTTAGAGTTGCCGTTTGGAATTACCACGTTTGCAATTGTAGCAATAGGCTTGATTTCTTTTGATTCTATGACAATGACGTTTTTCTCGATTAGGAATTTGATTGCATTTAGAAATTCGGTTTCTGTGATTTTTCCTTCTATCCACCATTTTGCAGTATTTTTTATCCAGTCTGGAACAGCTTCTGCATGTGCCGAGCTTAATGTAATTGAAAACATTGCAAGAACAGCTAAAAACATGAGGGTATGATTCATGACTTGAAATTTCATGCATTGGTTATAACATCAAAGAAGAAAATCAGCTTTGAGAATTACAACATAATTAATTAGAGAAATTTTTTGGGAAAAAACTATCCTTCAGAAGCAGATTTTCCGCCATCTATGTTAAGAATTGTGCCTGTAATCCATTTGGCATCATCTGATGCCAAAAAGATTGCTGCGTTAGATACATCCACAGGATCGCCAATTTTGTGTAGAGGTTGTCTTTCTTCCAAGACCTTTCTTGCCTGTGGGTCATCAAGGTACGGCTTTATCATACCTGCGTTGATTATTCCAAGGTTTAAGCAGTTGCATCGAATGTTTTTCCTTGCATATTCAACTGCAATTGATTTTGTAAACATGGAAATTGCAGCCTTTGTCGCAGAATACACAGCTAGATGAACTCTAGGAATTGCGCGCTCACTGGAGATTGAGCCAATGTTAATTATTGATCCACTTTTGTTCTCTAGCATTTTAGAAATTACTGCCTTTGTCATCTTGAATGTGCCCAGAATGTTTGTGTTGATTAGATCTACAATGTCAGAATCCTTCATTTCATGGAAATGTATGGCATCGTTGATTTTTGCCGCATTGTTTACCAAAATATCGATTTTACCATATTTATCAACTACTTGTTCTACTACGCTTAGCACTTGAGAGTCATTCATGATGTCACATATCATTGATATTGTGTTTCCTTTAACTGAGGTACGAGCTTTTTCCAAAGATTTGAGATTTCTTCCGAGCATTATGACAATGGCACCTTCATCTGCAAATCTTTTGGACATGTCTGCGCCAATGTCGCTTGATGCACCGGTGATTATTGCAATTTTGTTTTTGAGCTTCATGGTTTTATTATACCAAATTATCTTAAATCAGTTGTGCTTGGATCATTTTACTATCAAAACTGGAACTGGAGATTTATGCAAAACATAGTTTGAGACACTTCCCAAAAAGACTTCTTTTACTGCGCTACATCCTCGCGAACCAATCACAACCAGATCAACTTTGTTGTTTTTGATGTATTTTGTAATCATGTATCCTGGTGTTCCATGTAAGATTATTTTATTGACTACAAGGTTGGTTTGCTTGCATATAGATATTGCCTTTTTGAGTACAGATTCTGCAAATTTATGTTCTACAATTTGGCATTTTATTGGATCAATTGTTTGAGTTTCTATACTTGGAAACATTGAAACGCAATATATTACATCTATTGCAGAGCCTGATTTTTTGCCAAGAATATTGCTGCATCAAGTGCCCTAAACGAGTTATCAGAACCATCAAGTGGTACAAGAATTTTTCCAAGCGAAAACAATGTCATAAATTACCGTTTTTAATTACATAAATCACAGCTAAATTATCAGGTTTGAATTTCAGCCGTGAGAATTAACCGACAAGGTCATAATCTTTTGTTTGAAATGACTTTTGATGAAAAAAGGAACCATCCACGATTACAAGAACTGGAGCGAAGTAGAATCAGCTACTGCAAAATTGGTGGAAAAACTTGCAAGAAGAAATATCCAATTCAAAACTATATCCACAATAAGTCGTGGGGGTCTAGTTCCAGCCAGACTCGTAGCAGACAGACTAAACATCAAGCAAATTCTAGTCGATGGAGAATCCATTCCTGCCGATTCGCTTTTTGTTGATGATATTTATGATTCTGGCGAAACATTTAGAAAAATAATACAAAAAGCAGAAGACCCAGATAATTTAGTTTTTGCAACAATATATGCACGAAGAAAAACTAGTTATCCAGAACAGCTAGTCTATGCAGAGCTTACACGAGATACGGAATACATTGTTTATCCATGGGATAGATTTGAACATGGTGTTCCATACGAAACACACTAAATTATGTCAGAAATTGAAATAGATGCCTGCGCTCAATTATTGCAACAGATGCCAACATCGACAATCCCACAATTAGACTAATTTCTGGAGAAAAAAATTTCTCCGACATGTCCCAGATTCCGCGCCAAAATAAAATCAGCCCGACACTTGTAACTAAAATAGAAAGTATGTGTCTACGCTTTTCTGTTGTTGGCTCTTTTGTCATTGCGGCTTCATTCGCAAAAGAATCTGTTCTGTTACTTTACGTATCTCAGAATCAGAGCCAATACTACACAATCGTACAATATCAGATGTAGTTATCATTCCAACTAGTATGTTATTTTCTACTGCAGGCATCCTATGGATTCTACGCGTTTTCATTAGCTGAGCTGCTTCCCATACAGAATCATCCGGGTTTACCACGATTACTGGCGAAGACATAACTTCCTTGAGTCCAATCGTGTATGGTTTACCCTTTGCAATTATTCTACGAGTAAGATCGCGCTCTGTTATTATTCCAACTACGACTCTATTCTCAAGCACAACTATTGCTCCAATTGATGCATCATCCATCATTTTTGCAGCATCTTGTACGGTCATAGATGAATCAATAGAGATAACATTTTTTTTCATTATATTACGGACAAGTTCAGTCATGACGCAGAAAGCTTTTTTGTTCTTTAAAAGATCAGAACATGATTATCAATTGTAAGATTATGTTCGAAATCAAATATGATTTTTCGCTGATCTGTTAAATATAGAGATGTCACATATTTCTTGATGGGTATATTTGAAAATCTGCAAGGGTTTGAGGCAAAAAAGGCAAAAGAAACACTAGACATGCTACTAATCGATAGAAACAATGAATTCAAGGAATTGGCCAATGGTATGGGAATTCCAACAACTTCAAAAAACTGGGAGCACATAATTTTGAAGTTCTGCCTAGAGTTCAATGATTGCTTTTATGTTATAACAAGACCTGAAGGTCCAAATGATGCAACAGAAGATAGCCATAACAAGATTCATCAATGCATGACATTAATCAGACAAATAGCAAGAGGAAAGACAAGTATGATAGAAGTTACACATTTGCAAAACCTTGCATATACACTAGCAGAAGAATTCAAGACTGTATACAAAAGACTAAGCTAGGGTAAAATCGCAGTCTGGTTTTCTATTAGATTTCTATAGGCCCAAAGCAATAATTCCCGTTTGGTGTGTGACCATTTTAGATGTCCTGCATATTCTGTCTTGTCCAAAATTAGCCTTGGATATGCTCCTAGTGGACACCGCTCAAAGTTATCCACAATGTATGCAATGATTTTTTCGCGATGGCCTGCCAAATGCCGCATCCACTGAGTTTTGTCTGCATATAGCGATTTTGGGCTATTACAAAAAGTGCATCTAGCCCTATGATGCATGCTCATTACACTACCACTGCAGATCCGATGTACGTAATGATTCATTACTTGCATCAATCATCAAAGGCGAATCTGCAAGCTCGTTTGGATTTAGCGAGAAGACTATCTTTGGTATAAATTGCACAAGGCTTGGCCTTTTGTTATTTGATTGCTCAAGAATTCTTTGCCGATGCAATCTAGTTAGTCTGTCTATAATTTTGAGCCTGATTTGTGACTTGATTTTTCTATCTGTGATTATTGTTGCTTTTCCCTTTAGCTGATACCCAACCAGCTTTTTCTTATCAAACACAACGATTGTGCACCACTGGTTTTTTTGTAAATTCCTAAAAGTCTTGTGACGGAATAATTCCAGCCAGTAAATAGAACCATCCTGATCCAAATAGAAGCTAGTTCTTGGAGAAACATTGCATATTCCTTTGTGTACAGTTCCAACAATTATGACCTGTTCTTGTCTGATGAGCTTTTTTATCTTGTCTGGAGTTGTTACCATGGGTTTGGGTGCGTTGGTTTTTTTAATAAAATTAGAACATGATTATCAAATATGGAATCATTTTACTATCAAAACTGAGCAAAGTGAGTGATCCGCTATTTTTGATGATATGCTTCCAAGGACAAATCTAAGCACTGCCCCCAAACCCTTGCTGCCAACCACAATAAGATCAGTTTTTGAGGCCTTGGAATACTGAATTATCTCATTTGCAATATTTCCCTCTTTTGTTATGAGGTTCGGTACAATTCCTTGTGATTTTGCTATTTTTTGAGCACTTTCTAGTGTTTCTTGTGCGTATTTTCGAAGAATTTTCGTGTATTCTGCGCCCGCCAAAATGTCCGATTTTGTGGTCTTGTCAACTACATACATCAACGTAAGATCAGAATCGTGTTTTTTAGCGACGGCACATGCCAGATTGATTGCCTTTTCTGAATATTTAGAACCGTCACAGCAGACAAGAATTCTGGAAAATACCATCACAAGAAAAAACACAAAAATTGCATTTAATGATTTGTCAGATTTTTAAAACTGAGAAAGACGAGAATGCATACACATCACGCCAAAGCATGAGCGACAGGGTTACTACCCAGCATTCCCGTCTACACGTACAAGACGAATCTTGCACAGAATCATTATGCATTAAAATTAGTTAAACATGATATATGATTATCAAGTTTGAAAATCAAACACAATTACTAGACATGATAATCTAAACAAGATGTTTAAATTTAAAAATCAGAACAGCGTCATCATGATAAAAAATCAGATTAAGCGAATTCTTGTTCCAATGGACGGCTCCAAAACAGATACGAGAGCATTAGACCAAGCAATAGAAATGGCACGAGCCACTCATGCGATAATTCTTGGTCTGAACGTTATTCCATTTTTACCAGCAGAATTCATGCCAACAGTTTCACCTTACAAGATTTATCAAAGAAAAGCAGCAGGGCTGTTTTTAGAGAAGGCCAAATATCGTGCAGCAAAGCACGGAATTTTATTTTCATATGTCATAGTGTATGGAAATCCAGTCGAGCAGATACTTGGAATTGCAAAAAAGAAAAAAATTGATCTTATAGTGATTGGTGCGAGGGGTAAAGGACGAGTAAAGGAGCTCTTTTTAGGCAGTGTCTCAAACGCAGTATTGCACAAATCCCAGATTCCAGTTCTTTTGGTAAAATGACATACAAAAGAATTCTTGTGCCATTTGATGGTTCCAAGTATGCAAAAAAGGCACTAAAGCATGCAGTAGAACTAGTAAGGAGTGATGATGCAATAATTTATCTATGTACTGTCGTTAGCATCGGAAACGTAATTCCACCAGGATCGCTTTTAGGCCTTGTCAAGAGTGCATCACAGGGAACTCTGCAAAAAAGACTTCTCAGTTCTGCAAAAATAGAGACTGAGAGACTGCAAAATGCACAGATAAAATACTGCAAATCAAAGGGAGTTCGGGCATATCCAAAGACAATGATTGATGGTAATATTGCTCAAGAAATACTAGGCATTGCAAAAAAGAAGCTAGTTGATCTTATTGTGGTTGGCAGTCAAAAGTAAAGTGGTAATTGGAATAACTACTTTGTTTGAGAATTGCTTTTTTATTGCATTGCCCAATCCCCCCCAGTTACTAAGCCAATTCGTGCACACATTTCTTGAATTACATTCATGAATGGATATAGAAATGGAGCAAACCATAGAGACCCAAATCCAAACTGTACTCCTGCCTGCGAATATGTAGCAATTCCAGAGGGATCGTCATCTGATGCGCCGGTGATTATACCAGGCCCAAGGTTTTTGAAAAAACGTCTAAGCTTGTTCAATGTCATATGGAGATGATTTTTGTAGATAACCCAAGTGGTTGATTATCAGTTTAAGAAAAAAGTTGTGGAAAAAATGCAGATCTAGGCACGATTTTCATACTGAATAACAAGACTTTAATCTAGATTGTCTAGGTTTCGAGTCGGGGAGAAATTGAGCAGACAACACAGTCCACTGGACATATGCAATCATATTTTGGAATTGAATGATTCCATTAGATTTGTTGGAAGGATCAAGGATAAAAAAGTAATCGCGTTTGCACGCAACACCTCCAAGAAGCCACTACTAGACTCTGAGCTTGGCAATATGGCACATTATTGGGCATCAATCAAGGCAGGAGTTGAAGAAATGTTTGATGGTCCCTTGGGCAAGACAAACTGGATGATCACTGCCAAAGAACATGTCAAGCTGATAACACTGTTCCTAGACGACGGATTGTTGATATTTTCACTAGAAGTAGAAGCAGACCATGATAGCATAATAAAACAAATTCAAAACCTGAATCTTTCATTATAAAAAAAATAAGAAAAAAGAGAGTTTATGGTTGTGTTGCGTATCCGCGCTGCATCAGAATGCTTGCAGTCTCAGATGAAACACAAATTGCAGAACCATTGGATTGTTTGAGTAACAGTTGTAGACCATCATTACATCTAACATCCTCTGGGGCAACACCTTCCTGGATTTGCTTTAGTGGTGGTATTGCTGGGCTGTCACTTAGGGCTTCGTCTCTGGAATCAGGAATAGTCATCTCCATGGTATCAGAAATTGCTTCGTTTGCATCAACTGCAATGAATGGACAATTCACGATGAATCCACCTAGTGCGGTTGTAAGCTCCTCATTTGATGCGGCCTCGGTTATCTCTGATGTAGTGGTCAGAAATGGTGCAGATTCTGCATCAGCCCATGTTGCCATTTGGATTCTCCAAAACGGTGAATAGAATTCATCGCTAATGTCAGTTGAGCCTATACTTGCCTGGAATCCTGCTGGACCTGTGCCTGTAATGCCGTTTGTGAAAACGTACAGATCAGATGCCGCAGACGAAACCAAAGTTTTGCCAATTTTCTCAACATGAATGACGCCTAGCATTTCTGCCACATCTGGTGCAGATGCATCAGTTGCGATATAGTATATGGTTGAACCATCTGGCCCAAATCCTCGATGTCCAACAAATGTCACCACCATGTTTTCTGTGTCGATTTCAAGAATTTGACCTCCACCGTATGGTGTATCGTCAGTTAATTCTTGGTTTTCTCGAATTTGCAGATTTCCACCTTTCCATTGGATGAATGGACAGTTCACTACAACACCAGTTTCTTCTACTATTAGCTGATCCGCTGCCTGAGCTTCCAGAATTTCATCCTCTGATGTTAGCTCTCTGGCAACAGATTCGTCAGTCCAAGTTACGTGTTGGACTGCCCATGCAGGACTATATTCCGGATCTCCTGGTTGCGAGTCTGCAACGTTTGGTTGGAATCCGGCAGGGCCTGGACCCTCAACACCGTTGGTAAACTCGTAAATGTTTGCAAGAGCTGCCTTTGGGGTGTTTTTGATTGCTGGTGTGTATGTTACTGAAAAGCCCAAAAGATCTGTTAGATGATTAGCTACTTCTTCGTGTGATGCTTCTGTTGTGATGTAGAAGACTTCGTTGCCATCAGCATATCCCATTACTAGCGGGATATTGATTGGAATTGATGTTTCTGTCAGGTCTTGCATTGTAGCATTTGCTGAAAATGCAGTGCCTGAGAACAACATTGCAACACTAAAGACTAGTGCTGAAATCCTTAGGATCTGTTGTCTTGATCGGTTTGCGTTTTGCATTGAAGCGATATCATGATATCAATATTTAAGAGTTATACCAGATCAATGATATCATGCTAGCATAATTTATATACATAGCCAGGCACAAACACCTGTGGTACGAGATCTGCTTGTTCGAGGTTTTGATGATGAAATACACAGTAAGCTTGGCAAGATCGCAGACACCAAAGGTGTTTCTCTAAACTCAATAGTAAAAGATGCAGTAGACAAGTGGCTAAAGCAGCAAACGGAGATACCAAAAAAGCATGATTTGATAATTTATGCAAATGATTTATCAATGCAAAGTCTGATCAAATCAATTGATAGATTGGCAAAGGAAGGGAATTGGTTTAGATGTTTTTGTGCGCCACCAACTCATCTAGCTACAAAACTTTTGGAACGACTAGAATGGTTTGATGGAACAATAAAACCATACAACCCAAAGCAGAAAAACATTGGAGATTATTGCTGTAAGGTGATGGAAAGAGTTGCAAAAGAATCAGACAAGGAGCAAGTTTGTTGTACGGATTTTATTTTAGGTGATGTTGCACGGTCTGATCTAAAACAAGCGGTAGAAATAGAACATGAATACAATCAAAGCAGAATTCCAGGCCTGATGTTTTGCCCATACAAAACCGAGACATTGCTTGCAGCAGGAATTGAGGATATGATGGAATTATTTACGGAGCACGACCAAATATTCATTCTAAAAAATGATGAGCTCTTTAAACTTCATGTAAGTAAAGAAAATGTACACAAGTTATTTTTGACATAAAAAGACAAAAATTATGCATTTTACTTTCACATCATCAAATAGTGATGTCAACTAAACCATTAGTGGCAAAATTGTAAGTTCGGTGTATTTGAGATTTGGTTTCATTAAAACTGATATCATGCTATCATTTGGAACAATATTTTTATCATATGAGCCTAAAAACATTGCATGGTAAAGGACTTGTTAGTCAGAGGGCTAGACGATACCACCCATACTGAGCTAAGTATGATTGCATCAAAGCAATCCATTTCAATAAACTCCATAGTAAAGGACGCAGTAGAAAAATGGCTGCAAAAAAACAATTCGAGTCTGAAAAAACACGATCTGATTCTATACACGGATGAAAAGTCGTTTGCAAATCTGATTAATGATATTGACAAGATTGCAATTGTCAATAGTTTTTCCAAGGTGTTTTTTGGGCCCGAAAACAAATTTGGCGAAATAGCCAAGACAAACAACTGGAGGATCTACTCAACTGAACAGGATCATTATACCACAATACACAAGATCGCAAAGGAGCTAAGGGGTAAAAAATCATGTTGTCTTGACTTTGAGCTGGACCACATAGCAAAACAACATGGGATAAAAAACTCGCTGATACTAGAAAAAAAATACAATTCTGCGCGACAGGTTAGCCTTTTGTATTGTTTTTATGAGTATCATACTCTGGTCAGGGCAGATCCCGATCAAATAATTCAGCTCTTTGATGAACACGACCAAGTTTTTTTGTTGCAAGAATCTGGCTTGTTCAAAATTCACGTAAGCCGCGAAAACGCACACAAGTTGTTCCTAAACTAGTCTTAAATGCAATTAATGCTATCATGATAGCAATTTAAATAATCTTTATATTACGATATCATGATAGCATAAACATGGCAAGTATAAGACTGCTCCAAACAAAGGCGGATAGAGAAACCAAAGTCAGGTTTTGGCATCTTTTTGCAGATAGTAAAGGTGCAACAAATCGCAGAAGGTTGATGATTTATCTTAAGAATAATCTGGCAAATGCTAACCAGCTCGCAAATCATTTTCATATGGATTACAAAGGAATTCGATTTCATCTAAGAGTTCTTGAGGAAAACAATCTGGTGAGAAATAGCGAGCATGGATACAATGACTATTACTTTGTGGCACCAGCATTTGAGATAAACGAGGAGATATTTTGGGAGATTAACACTATGATGGAAAAAGAGCAAGAAAAATCAATTATTATGATTCACTAATGGAAAAATTCGGCATTATTTTCAAAATAGGGCAGAAGATTTTGCACAAAAACCAAGCGGATCATGCAAAAGCAGTGTCCAATTTGCAACAGAGAAATTCAACCGTATTGGGAGCCAAAGTATGGCGGTTTACGAGCAACATGTCCTGTCTGCGAAGCAAATTGGGCCGAGTCATAAGGTATGTTGATACATGATCTGTTTGGTTAGATATCACGATATCATTTTTATATATCTCAGGTGGAAATAAAGTAATTGCCTCATGATTTACTAGTGAGAGGACTAGATGAAGAAGTCCACTCGAAAATTACAGACGCATCAGAACAGCTTGGTATGTCAGTAAATGCCATCATAAAAGATGCAGCTGACAAGTGGGTTTCTCAGCTTAGCAAAGAACGCCATAGACATGATTTGGTTTTGTATTCCGATGATGAATCACTAAAAGATCTTTTATTGAAAATGGATGAATTAACTACAATGAATTGGTTCAAGGTTTGTTGCGGCCCATCAAAATACATAGGAATGGAGACATTAATAAAACACAATTGGCTTGATGGCACAATAAAACCATATGAACGATTTTATGAAAATCCAATCGAATACGCGAAAAAAGTTATTCAATCAATACCAAAGACGGAAAAAAATAAACAGCTTCTAATTGCTGCCTTTTTGACAGGAGATTTGGCAAAAGACTCGATTAGAAGATCTGTCAAATTTTGTGAATGGTATGATAAAAAAAATGTTCCAGGAATCACTCATTGTATTGCGCCAACACAGACAATTATGCAAAACAAAATAGATGATATACTGGATTTATTTAATTGTCATGAGCAAGTCTTTATTGTCAAAAACAAAAAACTACATCGACTACGAGTAACAGAAGAAAACTTTTACACACTTGTTGTGTAATAATATGAAATCATTATTCACAGAAACGCTTGTACAATTAAACAAGTATTTCAATGAGATGATTTTTTGTTGTCAGCGTTATAGAATATTGACACAAAATGTGACATTCTTTTAGATCTCTATATTAATTTGATAGCATGATATCGTTTGTAAATGATTAAATAGTTGCTATCATGCTAGCACTTGTTAACATATGAACAGGATGATGCTAAATCGCAAGAATTCTGCGGAAGAGGACAGAATACGATGGAAACAAATAATCAAATTTGCAATGCCGCTAACTTTTGGATTTTTGGCTCTCTTAATTGCCACTGAGATCTACGGCCTAGGCCAAATTCCAAATGAAATGATGGCAACTCCGTTTTCAGCTACGATGGAGCTAATAGTTAGTATTGCAATCATGTTTTCACTAGCTGCCTTTGCATTAACTTGTTTGTTAGTTAAAGCGTTAAGGCAAAAGACAGTTGAGCTTCAAAGGCAAAAAGAGAATTTAGAATTAATCGTGCAACAAAAAACAAATGAATTACTACAAGCAGAAAAACTAGCAGCTATTGGGGATCTTAGTGCAAGAATTGCCCATGATATCAGAAACCCACTTACGATAATCATGAACACTTTTGAAGTCATCAAAATGAAAAACGCGATTGATGAAAAGATGAACAAGCATTATGATAGGATAAACAAGGCAATAACGAGAATTGCTCATCAAATCGATGATGTCATGGATTTTGTAAAAGACAATCCCGTACATCTGAAAAGATGTTTCTTTTCAGATGTAATATCAGAAGCTTTGGAATCAATTAGTATTCCAGACAATATAAAGCTCAAAATTTACGACGGCGATATTTCACTTGATTGTGACTTTAGTAAGATGGCTGCAGTCTTTAAGAATTTGCTGTTAAATGCAATCCAGACAACAGATGGAAATGGCAAGATCTCCATTCGTATACTTGAGCGAAATGATGTTGCCATAATTGA
The DNA here is from genome assembly GCA_052387615.1 of Candidatus Nitrosotenuis sp. Taxonomy (GTDB): domain Archaea; phylum Thermoproteota; class Nitrososphaeria; order Nitrososphaerales; family Nitrosopumilaceae; genus Nitrosotenuis. Next base: position 30,498 of record JBQTIZ010000044.1, read on the forward strand.
GATTGAGGATTCTGGGCCTAAAATCCCAGATAATATAATTCCAGAAATCTTTGATCCACTATTTACTACAAAACAAGAGGGTACAGGTTTGGGCCTGTCGGTTTGCAAAAAGATTATCGAAAAACACGGTGGAACGATTAACGTGAGAAATAACGAAAAGTTTGGCAAGACTTTTTTCATAGAACTGCCAAAGACTCAATCAATTATTACAAAATCTATTGGAAGTGAAACTATCTCATAGACACAGTCGTTCTTGCAGATGAAAGCTCATTTGCGGAAAATCTACAGTCAGATCTTATCAATACTTTGTTTAAGACAATCAGCTTTTCTGAAATAATAAATCAGACGATTCGTGAAGATCTTGAAAAACAAAAAGACGACAGAAAATCAATCGTTAAAGATATTCTAGACCGAAAAATCGGAATAAATCATATTATCAAATGGCATCAAAGATACTCCAATAGCTAGTGGAACCAAAAATATTGCAAATCCAATTGCAGTAAGGATGATGCCCAAGTATAGACAGTTTTTTGCCCTCTTTGGATCATCTTCTTTTATGACAAAATACGCAATGACGCCTCCAATCACATTAAACAAAATTGGCAGCAAAAACCACCAAGCGCTTCGTCTTTTTACTTCCATGATGAGAACACACCAGCTGATCTAAAAAACATTAGTTATTTTAGATACTTTTTGAGGGAAAATTTTTCCGCCCTTGGAATCTTTGCCACCTCAAATCCCTCTTGTTTTTTGTCCAGTGGTCGTGTTGCATCTATTCCAAGTTTTGCAGTCAAGAGATTTTTCTGATCACTTGATGGATCTAGACTTGATCCTCGCACCTTTTGTATTATAGTAAGATCTTTGTCAGCTTGGAATCTTGTTGCCATTGCATATTCCACCTGGACTGGATCTGATGGGTTGATGTCATCATCTACTACTGTTACCATCTTTAGCGAGCGGTGTGCGGCAAATGTTTCCTCAATTGTTTTTTTACCATCATTTGGTTTTTTCTTTGATATCTGAACTACTGCGTGTAACCAATTACAACCACCGTCAGACATTATGACTTGTTTTGTTTGAGGAACCTTTCTTTTGAGATCTCGATTCAATTTGGATTCAATTGGCATTCCCATCAATAATCTGTGTTCTGCATAACCTGCCAAAATATCATGAAATATCGCATTGTCTCTATAGTAGAGATTTTCTAGCTCAAAGACTGGCTGGGCGCGAATAAAATCATAAGTTCGAAGCATTTCGACCATCCATTCTCTGTGAGTTTTGTCTGCAAGAATTTTTCCTTCCATCACTATTTCTGTGCCTGATGGTACTGCCATCTTGCAATATGGCAGTTTGGTCAGGGTTAGCTTGCCGCCCAAAATTGAATTTGCAATTTCCAATTCATCTTGGCCCCATTCTGCTTGATATGCTCCTGCAATCGATACTGCCGGATGGACTCCAATCGTTATAGCGACTTTTAGGTCCTCTCCATGTTTTTTTGCATCCATGAACGCCCGGTGTAAGTGCCTGCCTTCTACCATTCGAACTGAAAAGTGTCTTTTGCCAAGCGGCATCAGCCTATGGAAGGAAGAGTTTTGTGTCTTTTTTTCTGGGTTTTGCGAATAGATTATTGATGATGTGATGAATGGTCCCGATTCTTTTTCAAAATGAGTAACTATAGGTAATATTGACAGGTCTTTAGATTTATTTTCAAAAAACTTTCCATCTGATGTGATTTTTGGTTTTTTTGCATGCTCTATTGCGGAGATTATCTTGCCATGTATGGTGTCTTCAGTACCAGAGATTGCCTTTGCAAATCTTGCTCTATTGCCAACCAAGTTTGCAACCAGTCTGAGCTTGCTTTCTTTGATGTTAGAGAATAATACTGCATTACCACCATCTACTTGAGCAGTAATTGACGCAATTTCATATTTCGTTGAGACCTTTTTTGATATGGTATGAAGCTGGCCCATCTTTTTTACCTGATCAAGGTAGCTTCGCAGATCCGTCATTGCCTGATTGCCTCAGTTATCTTCTCAATTAGAACCTTGCTTGGGCCTGCGCCCAATTCTTTTTGTGCAGACAGGGAAACAATACAAAGGCCTCGAATCTCAGATGCCATCTTTTGTGATATCAACTTCAAAAATAACGAGTCATGTCGGACAGGTATTATCTCAGATGAGCTTGGTGATGGACCAGTACCGATGGATATTATCATCCCACCTAGTTTTGGTGGACCTTCAGAAATTGAAATGAAAAAAGCGTTTTCGTACTTTAAGATTTTGACATCGAATTTCCGATTTTCTGTTTCCACAGCTATTGTACTGTGGTCAGAACTTGACATTAATTGCTTGGGTAGACTTATGCCTTTATTGCTATCGCTTCTCGTGGGTCAGTCTCAACTTGAATTGCGGCTTTGAATTGTTTTGTTGTTTTAGCTTTTCTTGGTGTCTTTGCTTTTACAACTATTGGTTCTTCTATTTCTACCGTTTCTTCTGCCGCATCAAAAGTTGAGCTTATTCCTGTTGCTTCTTGAGCTTCAGCTTCTACTCTGGCACGTAGCTTGGCTTTGTACTTGAGATTTCGTGGTTTTGTTCTCAGTCTGTATCCACAGCATGGGCACCAAAGGCCTTCCCATTTGATGAAGATTTCACAAATTTGACAACGTCTTTGACCTGAAGCATAACGTCCAGTTCCTACTGGCTTTTGAGCCTTGTATCTGGAGCAGATTCCTTTACATGTCATATTTTGTCATCATATTATAGGAATCGCAAATATTTAAGCATGGATCCATATTTTTTATAAGATCTATTATAAAACATTATAAAAATTACATGAGATCTTGGCGATCAGCTTGATCAATTTGACAAAAACTCGAAAAGATGTATAAATATCTTACGATTTTTTTACGCATGAGATTATACCTACTTGGGGCGTGAGTTTAGGTTATTTTTGAGTGTTTTTTAGAATCAGATCTCATCCAGTTCGAGACAACGGTAGAACAAAGTGCCTGTAGCCTTCGCGTTGTGCAATGTATCTTGCAGACAGCATGTCACGCTCGCCGCGCTTGTTGTAGTTTTTAATTTTTTTTGTAGTTTTTCGCTCATCAACAAATTCCAGCTCAAAGTGTGAGCAAAATCTCAGATTCAAAAGACCGGTTATTTGTTTTGCAACCTGCATGTCGCCGTTTCCTATTCTGACTAGCTTGCGCTCTGCTCGCAATCCACCCAAAATCTTGGCTACATGAGATGCAAGATCATCAGGTGATGTGTATAGTCCCCGTTCAATTTCCCTTCCAAGATAGCTAACAGATAGCCCAATTCGCTGTCCTGGATCGATTCCAATCAACAGTTCCGATTGGTTTAGGCCAGAATCTGTCTTTTCAATTATTATTCCCTGAATTACTGTTGGATCTTCCTTTAGGATTTCTTCATTTAATATGGCCTGGTTCGCGTGTTTTGGGGATTCGTCCTCTGTTGTAAATATCAGATTACCAGAATATGTTGGAATATCATCTGGGAGCAATGAATCATATTTTAGGTTCAAAAACTTGAGGGCTTTGACAAACTGAAAATAGGATTTACCATAGGCGGTGGCAATACCAATGCGACATTGTTGTTGCGCGCTGATACCGTTTGTTATTGTATAAGCGATTTAAGGATTTAGGGCTTCAAAATTGTTGACACCACACTATCAACTGCTTCATTGAATTTGGAGTCAATTGCTGATTTTGTCTTGTCTAGTTTTGCAGCTCCATCAGCTGTTATCTTTTTTGCCTGGCTTTCGGCTTTTGCCCGGGTTTCAGAAATCATGGCTTCTGCCTCTTTGATTGCCATTTTTGTGACTTGCTCTCGAAGCGAATCAATCTCTTTTTGGGCACGGGAATTGAGGCTTTTTTTCATATCAGCGACTTTGACATTTAACGAGTCCAGATCGTCCTCCAGTTCGGCTAGGGACTTGATTATCTTACTTACCTTAGAATCTGCAACTGCTGTCTGAGCTGGTGCATCTTTCATATAGCTAAAACCGCCTAGTTCGGCTAAATAAATTCTTCATTTTGTAGTGAGAAGTAATATTGCGCGGGATAGATCGCCGCCAGTCTCCTTTAGGGCATTTGTTGCTATTTCCTGCGTTACATTTGCCTGGCTGCATACCAACATGATATCGTCTTCTGAGAAGATCGGCGTTTCTAGTTCTTTTTCTTCATATGAATTTGCAATCACTTGGAAAATTGAATTGTCCTTTGATTTCATTTCAGTTACTGCAGGTTTTGATATTATGATCTCTTTTTTGTCAGTCTTGATGATTACCTCTTGGACGTTGTTTAGCTCTTTCATGTCAAGGCCCATCTTGTCTAGCATTCTTCGCATTTCACGATTTCCGCCACCTCGCATCATGTCTTTTTTTGCTCCAAACTATTTTTTAAACTATCTCGCACCCTGACTGCGACTCCACGCTTGAGGTTCATCATCATTTCAGAATTTACCACTGCTTTCCCCACAGCAATCACTTTATCATTATACAAAACTGGAACATCGGCACCAATTAGGATGTGTTTACCAGCAGATACCACGTGTTTACAAAAGACAGATTTGCCGTCCTGCACAAATGGGGCAGAATCGTCATCAATTTCGATGCAGTTTTGACGAAACTTTTTGTTTTTGAATAGGATTTGCGCAAAATACGGTGATATTGCAAGACCACCATCAATCCGTAAGGTGCAAAGTAGTTTTTTGTTGTGGTAAACTTCTCGGATTCTGCCTGTTTTTCTTGAGAAGGTGATCTCGATGTCCTTTGGCAAATTCTTTGATATTCCATTTCCAAATAATGCGTCAATTGTGTGCTTTAGTTTAACTAATGGTTCCAACATTATATCAGAAAATTATTCCATTAATATGTCACAACACCTCAGATTGTTTGGTATATATTTTCAAGACACATCTATATAGATAAGTCTAATTCATTTAGATGTGCAGGAACGAGAGGAGACAAGACGTATACAATTTACCGGAAAATCATCATACATTGTATCATTACCTAAACAATGGATTATGGAGCTTGGCCTAAAACAAGGAGACCAAATCAACATAACGCGTGAAGGAAAATCTGCACTAAAGATAATCCCCTCAAAAGATCAGACAAAATCAACTCAGACAGAAGAAGCAGTTTTAGAAATAACACGAGATGATGATAATGCAGCAATTATTCGAAAGCTAGTATCACTGTATTTTCTTGGCTACAAAACAATTCAGATAAAACCCAAATCAGACAGGCTACAGCCAGGTCAAAGAAATGCAATCAAGTCAGCTGTCAAAGGAATGTTGATGGGTGCAGAGATCATTTCAGACTCTATTGATGGAATAACAATCCAAGTTTTGGTTAATCTATTGGAATTAACAGTTGATGGTGCATTCAAACGAATGTTGCACTTGGCAAAATCGATGTTAAGGGATGCTCTGCTTGCAGTAAGAGAGGCAAACTTGGAGCTTGCAAAAGAGGTAATTGACTCGGATGATGAGGTGGATAGATTTGGATTTTATATTATTAGACAGTTAAAAATTGCCATACAAAACGAATACATGTTACGCGATATGGGCTTTACAAACGCAAGACAGTGTCTAGGATACAGATTGATCGTAAAAAACATTGAGCGAACCGGAGACCATGCGACTTTGATTGCAAAGGATTTGCTAGAATTCAAAGAATCTGTTAGAAAGGATGCAATGGATAAAATCGAGGATCTAACCGACTTTGCAATATCTGTGCTGGATCAGGCATGCCTAGCATTATTCAAAGAGGATTTCAATCAGGCCGAGCTTGCAATCAAAAAGGCATCAGAGCTCTCAAAATATGAAAAAAAAATTATCGAGTCTGTCAAGGCCATAAAGAACGAAGAAGAGGCCTACCGTATTAGAAGAATGGCTGAAAACATTGCAAGAATTGCAGAATACGCAAGCGATATTGCGGAAATCGTACTAAACATGAACATAGAAAAGATGTTAAGAAAACGGCCATAAATGGAAATTATACAATGCACAACGCAATACTCATCACATACGACAATGAAGACTCTATCAAGGAGGCATACGGACTTTGCGAGGCGGCAGGCTACAAGGTTGACAAATTAATTCGCCAAAAATTTCTCAACAAGTCAAGATATGGAATTGGTGAGGGAAAAATGCTAGAGATAAAAGAGCTCTCAGAGAGGATAAAGCCAGATGTTCTAATTTATGATGAAATCCTCAAGCCAAGCCAGAACTACAACCTAGCATCAAAGCTGAAAATCAACATTTTGGATAGAGAATCCCTAATTTTAGAGATATTTGAGCGACGTGCCACAAGTGCGGAATCACATCTGCAGATCAAGCTAGCTCAATTCCGATATGAGATGTCAAGGGCAAAAGAAAAGGTCAGACTAGCAAAGATGGGAGAGCAGCCAGGATTTATGGGAATTGGAATGTATGAGGTAGACTCTTACTATAATGACATTCAAAATAGAATGAGGAGTGTCAAATCAAAGCTAGTCAAAATGGGAAAGCAAAGAGCACTGCACCGAGAAGCGAGAAGACGTGTGGGCCTCAAAACCATATCTTTGGCAGGTTATACTTCTGCGGGAAAAACCACCCTGTTTAATTTGCTGACCGGAGAATCAAAACAAGAAAGCCCAGAACTATTTACTACCTTATCTACCACTGTAAGAAAAATTCTAATTGAAAAAGATCCCGTCTTGATTTCAGATACTGTTGGTTTTATTTCCAAGCTGCCAGCCTACATGATAGAGGCATTCAAATCAACACTTGAGGAGCTAAAGTATGCCGAAGTTGTAATAGTTGTGATTGACATTTCTGATTCAGAGACGGATTTGCGAAAAAAATACCGCAGCTGCCTCAAAACCATGGCGGATTTAGAGGTGGATCAAGAGCACGTAATCTATGCGCTAAACAA